>JANXLO010000039.1 GCA_025355115.1 Chthonomonadaceae bacterium | reverse complement strand
TGCGCCCAGAGGCGGTGGATGAGAGCTTGGCTGTGACCCTGCCCTGTGAGCCAGGAGATGTCGTGTTTTTTCATGATCTCACACTGCATGCCTCCTTTCCGAACATCTCCGGCAAGGATCGGTGGTCGGTCATAAGCACTTATCGCAGCGCGTCCGAGCCGGATATAGACTACAGATGGTCTGTAGCGAAAGAGATTGTTCGAGGGCAGAGAGCAGCCTTACTTCTCGCCGCAAAGTGAGAAAGGAAGAGTATAAGATGGCCCCATTGACGCCAATACAGGTAAGCCAGTACGCTGCGAATTCCTATCTTCTTGTCTCGGGTCTTATCCCGGAAGAGGTGGCCGAGAGAGCAGAATCGGCTCTGTGGCAACTGCTTCAAGCGCGTCCCGACGACCGTGCTACGTGGCCACAAAAAACAGCTCATCAGGCTTACGATAGTCCCGAACTGCTCGAATGCTATACGGAAGGGATGCTTGGCGCGGCTGCGCAGTTGGCTGGAGAGCCGTTGGAGAGCGTCGGTGCCCCAAATCGAGCCTATGCCATCAATGTTTTCCCTACGCCGGGTGAATGGAAGTGGCCTCATCCCCACATCGATCACGCCATCAAAGAGCATGGACACAAAACGTTTCCCCGCGCATTTCGGATAGCGGCAATGACGTTCCTGAGCGACGTGCCGCCGCATGGAGGAGGCACTGTGGTATGGCCGGAATCACATGCTCTTCTGGAGAAATTGGCTCTGAGTGACCCTTCGCGGTTTGAGAGCATGTGGGCTCTCAACCAGGAGCTTTCGCAAGTCGCACTTGGCGACCCGATAGAGACTACACTCCGGCGAGGGGACGTGCTTTTCTACTCCTATCTCTGCGCACACGCCGGCAGCCAGAATGTCAGTGATCATCCTAGATTGGCTCTAAATGCGAAGTGGTAATCCTTATGATACGGAGGCGAGAGCATGATCACTGTCCTGGCCGAAGAGACCCTCAAAACGGGTGAGAGCATGACTGTGGAGTGCGTGGTGGCGCCTGATGCGATGCGGGAGGCGCAGATCCGCCCATTCCTGGGGCATAAGCCGTCCAATTACCTCGCCCATATCGAAAACGCGCTGACCGGACAGTGCGACGAGCTGGAGACCCGCTTCTATATCGGCCTGGTGAACGGCGAAATGGTGGGCAACATCATGACGGTGGAGACCGGCGGCGTGGGAATTTTTGGCCACGTCCACACTCGCGAGGATCAGCGACGAAAAGGAATCTGCGACGCAATTATGCTCCACCAGATGCAGGATTTTCGCCGCCGAAATGGCCATGTTTTACTGCTGGGCTCAGGCTACCAGAGTCCCGCCTACCGAATCTACGCGGCACACGGTTTTCGGGATTGGCCGGTGGGCAAGCCGGGCACAATGCGCTACGACAGCGACCCGCCAGGCGAGTTCGAAGCACGCTTTTTCGCTGCGGCCCTCAGTACTCCTGCACCGGCTCGCTGGAAGCACTGGCCTCTCGTAGCGCTCCTTGCGACAGTTCCTGTCTCCTACTCTCTTCGCAGTCTGACGTTAAACCTGTGGGGTGTGGGTCTGATGGAAGGACCATATTCTAAATTCCTCCACACTTATGGTTCTCGCCCCGAGGCTGCCGCTGTGCTAGAGTCGGAAACAGGTGCGGTGACTGCCCTAGCGACCTGCGTTCCAGACAGCCGGTGGCCTGGCATTCAACTTCTTGACCTGTTCGCTCATCCGGTCGTAAGTATCGCTGATATGAGTCGGCTGATAAGGTCGATGCCGTTGCCGGCTGGCAAAATACAATCCTGTGCCGACCCGAGGGACATGCAGAAGATCGGTGCTCTGGAGGAGCTGGGTTTTCAAAAAGCAGCCGTCCTGCCGGAGCAGTTTCTGGAAGAGAGTACATGGCTAGATGTCTGGCTCTACTCTCGATTGTAAGCAAGTAACCTCCGGTGGAGTTCCGGAGGTTTTCAAAGCTGACACTCCAAGAAGACTGTAGCTAAAGGGGATCGCAGGGCTTGCCACTCTGTTAGGGAGCCAATGAGACCTCGATGCGGGCGGGAGCGGTCAGGCGAGGATCGGCAGTCGCTTCAAGTCCCTGGCAGTAAGTTTCGAGGGAGGGCTTGACCTTGAAGACCTGCTTCTTGCCCCCATTGACCTCGACCGTTATCGGCTTCTTCAGGTCGAATCTCTTCTCGTCCAGCCACATCGCGATCCTCTCCTGCTTCATCGCCTTCACCGTTACTACGTTCCCAACGATCTTCGCCTCGATATGTCCCTGATTGACCGGAGCAATCGCCTCAAGCCAATAAAAGCGCTTCAGCACGTTGTCGGACTGAGTCCACACCACCATGTCGGGCTGCGGATCGCGCGTGCTTTTTAGCATCTCGGCGAGCTCGTCATGGTCAGGGACGAGGTGTCCAACGCCGACAGGACAGACAAATTTGCCGGGATAGCCTCCATACTGCTGACGCCATTTTTCGACCAGAGCCTCGAACTCGTGGCAGCGGTCGGCGCGTCCGTAGGCGGTGTCCTTCTCTCCGACGATGAAGGTGAAGCGGGTGTCACGCAGGTTCTCGCCCATTGTCTCACCCGGTGTTGGTGCAGATGCTGCCGCATGGATGGCGGCGAAGCGATAGGGGATCTTTGGGCCGATGACGAACGCTCCGTAACCTCCATGCGATGCGCCGAGCGTGTAGACCTTGTCCGGATTGACGTCATCGAAGAGTACAAACTGCTTGATTAAATTCTCTACGAGCGGGCATATAGAGTCGTCGTAGAAGCCATTCCATGTGTCGTTGGGGGCGCGCAGGGCCAGATAGACATATCCGCCGCTCGCCTCCGGGTGCTCACGGTAGTAGGTGGAGAACATATAGTTCCACTCGCTGTCGTTCACCTGCTTGGGAGCGCCGCCGCCGCCATGCATTGCGATCACGAGTCCCCATCCACCCGCAGGTTTCGTGCCCACATGCCGCCACAGATAGGGGCTTGTGCGGTCGGACGTCGAAACCGTCTTCTTCTCCCAATCCGCCCTCAGAGCGGCATGACTTGCCGATGCCTTGTAGGCGGTCCAGGCCAGATCGCGCGCGCGCGAGTCCACAGGCCGACCAGCCAGCAGTTTCATCGCCGCCGTGCGCTTGTCAGTGTCCTCGCCGAATCGATCCGACAGGAGCGCGGCCAAGTCCAGCCTGTCCTCGATTTTTATTGAAGTCAGGCTCAGATGCCTGACGGTGCCAAGCCGCGACGGAGTTTGTCCCGAAACGTGAGTTCCTATCCCAAGAGCAGCGCACGTGCCTGTCGCGATGAGGAGGCGAATCATAAAACTATTGAGCACCAGTTTCTCCATTTTCTGCGTTTATGGCAGTGACAATACCACGATCTCCTGCGCTTCTAAACCTGCTTTGACTTCCTGATGCACTGTTTTGCCGCCGTAAGTAGCGGTGATAATATAGGAGCGAGGAGGGCAGGCCCGAAACACCTCGAAGCTGAGCATATCGTTCAAATCTGCCGATTCGTTGCGGCTGGTTCCGTCGAACGTCCCCGCGCCCGATCCTTTTGTGACCTCGCGGATTGACACTTTCGCTGCAACGCGCTTACCGCTCTTGTTCAGCACTTTTACGTTGAGGCGGGTTTTACTGCTGTCGGCGGCCGGTGATTTGAGCGCGTAGCGGTCAGTGACGTTGACAGCGGGGATCCACTGAATGCTTGGCGCCCAGACGAGTGGAAAGGCCAGTCCGGTCTTCTTGAAACTGCTGGCGTAGATGGAATGCTGCGGCATATCCTTACGGGCCTTCGAGGCATCGTCCGTGAACCAGCCGTGATCGAGGCCCTTCGAATCTGGCTCCGCCGCGCCTGTGAAGTGCCATTCCCCGTCCCAGACCTCCACCCAGGTGTGATTGCCTCTTAAGTTCGTCCAAAGGGGAGTACCGACCACTCTCGCCGGAATTCCGACTGCGCGACAGGCATCGACGAGGAGGATAGAGAGGCCGGAGCAGGTGGCAATGCCGCTCGCGATCGTTTCGGTGGGACTCTGATCGGGCTTCTTCCGCTCCGTGGAGTAGCGGGCGTTCAGCAGTGGAAACAGCTTCTGGTTCAGTCGCAGAGCCGCCTCTCCGGGTGTCTTGCAGTCCACGATCAGTGGAAGAGATTTCTCGCGCAGCATTCTGCGTGAGCCGTCCCGCTGCTCATTCAAGCTGGAGTACGGCAGGATATCGTTCATGAACAGGTCTAAAGAGATGCTGTTTTTCCAGGGGGAGCTATCGTACGCTTCGTAGGCGAGAGTGACATTGTCGAGCAAGAATTGCGACGTGAGCGAATTCAGGTCGGAGACGGGCATATTGGCGATGAGAAACTGCATTCCTTCGCGATGCGCGGCAGGCACTCTCTTCAGAGCCAGTTGCAGCTCATTTCGATTCTCGCCCGCTTGAGCGAGGGCCTGCTGCAGGAGTTGTTTCTTCGTCACCGGCGTTGCCTCAGTTGGATTCTTCTGCGCTGATGCCGTCCGTGCGGTGCAGTTGCAGAGAGCCACCATGCCCACGAGTGCACAGAAAGATGAGAGCCGATTCATGGTTGCATATGGGATGAGTGTGTGCATATCTCTTCTCGAATCTGAAATGAATTGATTGTGGCTATGCCGTTCAGAAAAGCTTGATGCTGAAAAAAGGCCAACGAATACGACCCTTCGACTGGGAAGCGGCGAAATTGCCTGGCTATGGAGCACAGGCCCTAGCAAACTCTATTTCACCCTTGCCAGGGTCAACTCCTCTGCGCACTGCGTAACTGCGTCTAGGAGAGGGAACTGCGCTGAGAAAAGAGAATAGCAGTTCCAACGTACGTCTTAAAACTAACTGCTCGCTGTCGAACGAAATTCTCGTATCGAGGCCGAGAGGATAGATGATATGAACGATTATAGAGTGAAATGGCTGATCGGTGCCTTCTCGCTTCTGTTTGCATGCGGAATGGCTCATGGTCAGACTGCGCCAACCTCTATCCGACCCATTATGGTGCAGAATTTCGAGTCCGCTGCCGCGTTGCCGACGGTCTGGGTAGTGAATATTCCCAACAAGAACGCGTCGGTCAAGCTGTCGATTGAGACGCCGTACGAGGGCAAGCAGTGCCTGAAGCTGCACTATCATTTCACCGGGCAGGGGGGATTTCAGTACCTGGGCATTCCGAACAAGGTCAATATTCAAGCACCAATTCGCAGAGTTCGGTTCATGCTGAAGGGCGACGGGCATCGGTGCTCAGTGGGATTGCGGGTGAAGGACGCGGACGGAGAGACCCATCAGTACAAGGGCGGAATGATCGACTATACAACGTGGAAAGAGATCATATTAGACCTTAATGAGCAGCATGAGACCTGGGACGGCGACAAAAACGGCAAAATCGACTATCCGATTTCCGAATTCGCGCTAATCATCAGTCAGCCTGAGGATAGGGCCAGACTGCCAATTGAGAGCGACCTGTCCTTCGATGCCATCCGCGTCGATTCAGGAAAAAGCGTTGAGGAGACTTTGGGCAGCAGAATTTCGGTGATCTCGCCACCGTACTGCTCCGATGTCAAAGGAAAGACCTCCGTTGCGCTCTACGCGCCAGGCTTCAAAACGCTCACCGCCAAATGCTGGAAGCAAGGCGGTCTGCTCGGCGAGGCTGCAGTCATCGCCGCCATTTCGCTCGACCCGAAAGGCAAAGGGTCGTTCGTCTTTCCGGCGGACTCATTTCCACACGGGCCTATCACGGTGACTATCACAGGAGAGAACGGCACCCTGCACAACAACTGCTATCTGCAACTCTACAATAGAGGAGGAGTCTCCTGGAACGAGGGGATGCCCGCCGCTCCACCGCCTGCAGCTACAGGGATGCCGCTCGTCTTCGCCGACGATTTCAAAGGTCCGCTCTCCATCTCAAGCACTGATCCCAAGGCGAGTTACTACGACCATAAGCCGCCCAACGGCAGCCAGGATTTCAGCTCGCTGCCCTTCACAGGCCATGACGCTCCGGCCAACCCCTTCCTTCACGTCGACACCTATCTTCGCATTCGTGCCAGCGAAAAAGCGCATAGCTCCGGACTGATCTCCTCTCTGAAAAACGACGGAAGCGGAGTGAAAGTGAGCCTGCCCTGCTACTTCGAATGCCGCTTGCTCGGCCCGAACGCTATCGGAACCTGGCCCGCGTTCTGGCTGATGACCGACTACATGAAGGACTATAAGCTTAGAGGCGACAAGACGCCGGTTGACGAGCTCGACATCATCGAGGCATATGGAGGGGAGGGGCCTCACGAGCCCAACGCTCACGACTCCTACATGATAACGCCCCACGCCTGGAATCAGGGCGATGCGGGCAAAGCGCTGGAGAAGCAGGCGTTTGACGCCATGAAGAACCCGGCCCACATGCGCAAGCTTGGTGTGCCCTCAACATGGTTCGAAGCGTTCCACACCTACGGCTGCAAAGTCACGGCTACAGACACCATCTACTACTGCGATAACATCGAGGTTGGCCGCCATGCAACGCTGTCAGTCTGCAAGGAACGCCCGCTCTTCTTCATGATAAATCTTGCGACGGGCGGCGGATGGCCCGTCGATCTCTCCCGCTACGATGGCCTGGCTGATATGTACATCGATTACGTGCGCGTCTACGGCCAAGCCAGATAGTCAGAGAAACGACTTGTCTGTTTCAGTAGCCATACGAACAGCCTGACTTAA
>JANXLO010000773.1 GCA_025355115.1 Chthonomonadaceae bacterium | reverse complement strand
CGAATGACGAATACGCAGTGCGGGAGAGAGGTCGGAACGGATATGATGAGAGGAAACTACACACGGAGCCGCGGTCGCGGCGCGCGCATCGGCGGTGCGGCGGGCTTCTCGCTCATCGAAATACTGGTGGTGCTCGTGGTTCTGCTGATCGGAATCCTCGCCATCGTTCGGCTTTTCCCCCCCGGCTTCCTGATTATTGGGCGCACCTCTGATCTGACGCTCGGGCAGGCCCTCTCACAGCAGCAACTCGACGCTGAGCGCAACATGCTTGCCCCACCCGAAAGCATTGTGAACCTCAGCCCGGACGGCTCGACTGTCGTCTCGGACACCACGCCCGACGATCTTCGTGACTTCAATGTAGGCGATGGCCCGCTCATGGGCAGAGATCCTTACTACGCCTCCAATGTCAACCGATTTACCCGTGTGCTGGGCGAGACGTTCCGCATCCCCATCCCCAACTCCAATTCGGGGACAGGCAAGGGCGCGGTGTACATGCTCCAGTACGGCCCGGTCTTCAATGTCTTCTCCACAGGAGCAGGCGGCGCGCCCGTGGACAGCCTGGTGGTTCGCGGCACCCCGATGGAGCGCACTGAGCAGAGCTCCACAGCGGGCCTGAACAATCCGACCGGAACCGCCTATCTCCGCAGCGACGCCGAGTACGCAGTCGACTATGCGAAGGGCCTGATCTCCTTCTTCCCGCGCATGGGAACAGCCAGCCGCAAATTCGTCTTCGAGTATGACTACTACACGAACGCGTCGCCTGTAACCATCAAGCATGTCGTCAGCACCATTGTCGTGCCGGACGTGACGAATCCCGCCGCACAGCCAATCTGGCAGCCGGTCTTCGACTTAACCAACAATGTAATACCGGGGGATCTGTTCCAGTTCAAATTCAACAGCGACGACGTCAGTCGCAAGTACGTGCTCGTATCTTCCACTCCGGTGGAAGGCGGCGGCTCGCCCGCATTCAGCAACGATCCTTACGAGTACGCCTGGTACAGCAGCCAGCAGTCGTCCAACGCCAATGTGGGCGCCCTGCTCTTCAACCCGAGCGGCTACGATCAGATCGCCCTGAATTCGCGGGGCAGCAGGCCGCTGACCGCACGAGTAGACTACACGATCTTCGACAACCATATCATTCGCGATGACCGCGTTGTGCCGGGCGGAGTTCCCTACACTTTCCGTCTTACGCTCAACCGCCTGCTCGCGAACGGTGACATTCTGGACAACCAGGCCACCTACAACAATTTTGACCCGAAGCTAAACCCGTACAACGGCATCTTCCGCGACAACTCGGTCAACACGCCCGATCTCATCGTCGTCAATACGACCACCGGGATAGTGGAAGGCACCTGGACGAACAAGAACGGCATTGGCGCGCTTGGAGTGGGGCCGCAGAACCCACTGCCATACGATCCAACCAGCGGAACCGTTACGCTCAACAAAGCCTACGTGGAAGCCAATGGGCTGCAGTCTGCCAACCTGCGCTGCCTCTATCGCGCCTCGAAGGACTGGGGAATGCAGGTTCAGAAGGCCACCACGCACTATCTGCCCGGCACAATCGCCGCGGACGTGGACTACCGGCACTATCTCGTCGCGCCCGCCGGATCCCCTTTCCCGACGCGCATCTACTTCGCGAAGTGCGACGGGGGCAAGACGGTGATGCTGGGCCAGTACTACGATCTGTCCAATGGCAACACGCCCATCAGCAACGAGTCGTATCAGATCATCGGTGATCCCAACCTGTACGACACCTTTAATCTGCCTTTCATCGACACGAAAACTAAGCATTCTGGCTTCACTGGCTTCTCCGCCACGCAGTCGGGCCTGCCGGTTCAGAATGTGCAGGGCCTCTCCGTGAAGTCGCGAGTTGTCTGGCGGGCTGGTTCCCGATGGCGCAAGCTGGACAACGACACCATTCTCGCCGACACGCCGCTTAAGTAAGTTTTACAGAACGACTACGAGGCAAACAAGCCATGAGAGCGACAACAACTAAAATCAATGGGCGTGCTGCGTCCGCGCATCGTTCAACGAAGCGCGCCGGGTTCACCCTTATAGAGCTGCTGGTGGTCATCGCGCTGACGAGCATTCTGTTGACGGTCATCTTTCTGCCGCTCATCAACAGTTACGCGCTGACCGCGAAAGCAGACACGCAGATTCAGAGTCAGTCGACAGCCAGGGACGTGCTTCGCAGCACCACCAACACCCTTGCCAACGCGAGCTTCGTCTACGACAACGCCATCACCACGCAGGTCAACGCGATGGGTCAGACAGTGCCTGGCGCCGAGATCAACCTCTGGCTCTTGGACAGCGCCGGTGTGCAGTACGTGAAGCCTGTCTCGTTCGCTATGCTCGAAGCGGTCTCGCCAGCGCGTCAGCTCGACCAGAGCCCTTACACCTACGATGCCATGGGCAATCCGGTCGCGACACCCCTCGATCCGACCACCAATCAGCCGATCTACGACGCGTCGTTGTCGCCCGGCCTGAGCGGATTTCAGCTGCCTCTGGCGCCGGGACGCATCCTTACTCGGCTGTTCGTCGGTCTGATAAACAACGCGGTCGATAACGCCTCTGGTTTGCCGGTCGTGCCCTACGTCAATCAGTTTGAGGACAAGACCGCCACGTTCAACAATCGGTACACGCTCTACCGCGCAGAGGTCACCGCCTACATTCAGGACCCGAATGTCGTCAACCCAACGCCGAGCACGGCTTATGTTCCTAACCTCGGGCTGTTCCATACCGTCGATGCCAGCGGCAATGTCACCAATAATCTCGGCGATGGACTTCGCCTGCACGACCCGAACTTTTTTTACGACAACTCGCCTGCGGGCGGAAACGCGGCAGGCAGCAAGAAATGGGCCGTCAAAGGGTGGGTCGATCTGAACAATGATGGCGTGTGTGAAATCTGGGAGAACTGGCGCGCGCTTGCCGTCTCGCAGATGCCCACCGACAAAGTGGATATGGTCGCCCTTGACCGTGCCGCCGACACCAACCAGATCATCTACTATGATGTGACGGGGCAGCCCGCCAACGCGGGCAGGCCGAACGCGCGAACGCTGGCGACCTTCAAGCCCTCGTATGTGCAGAATGACCCGGGAGTGCCGACGAGCCTCGATAACAGCGGAAACGAGACGCCCAGCGCCCTTTCGCCCACCTACGCCACGCAGTACGCGCACTGGACTCGGCCCTACCGCGTCACCGTCTATCGCAGGCCGGGCGGTGGCGATCCCGTCAATCAAAACCCGCTCGAATACTACGAGGCCATAGGGGGCTACAGTGGAGATACTCGCATCTTCCATGTGACCGGGCTTGCTCAGGGCGCGACTCCGCCCGACCCGATAGCAGCTGGCTTGACGGACGTTGGACCGCAGAGCGATCCCATGACTGGGGCCTTCAAGAATCCCAATGCAGAATTCGCCTTCACGATCAATGTGGACAAGGGAGTGGTCAACTTCGCGTTCCCGTCGTCTGTGCTGACCAACGCTGGCCCGGGGTCAGTTCCACCGTATGCCCCTGCGCCGCAGCGCTACGATCCGACCGCAGTCAATAATTCGGATCCGTCGCACTCCCGCCGATTCATCGACCTGCGCGGGCCGCTTACAGGCCCCATGAATCCAGCGACATCGGTGTCGCCGCTCAGCCCGAGCATCAAGTGGTACCCGGATGTGCATATCGTGCCGGGCACAGAGCAGGTCTTCGGCCCTGATCAGCACCCAGGTGTGCACTATGGACATCGCATTCGCTATACTCGCGTCTCCTCGAGCGCCAGCGCCGTCGGCCCGAACGAATACCGAATCAACTATGAGAACAACAGCAACATCGTAGGCAACGACCCGTCGCAGTTCCTGGGATTCATCGAGTTTCAGCAGGGCCCCGATCCCAACCCGGCGGTTCAGGACAATCCCGCTGGCGGTCTATTCAAATCGACTGTGCTCCCGACGCAGATGGTGGACTTCACCACCGGGAATACAAACCTTCCTGCTGACAACGTCGAAGTCTTCTACTCATTCACTTTGCTGCGCCCGAACGATGTAGTCAAAGTCGACTACATGACCCGGGATCTGATGAACGTTTCGCTGGAGGTTCGCCTCTACGACATCCGCTCGGGCCGCCCGCAGATAGTCTCGCTGTCCGACAAAATCAAAGTCCGTAACCTGCAGCACTAGTTCCTAGCGCCGGATGCAGAATGCATCCGGCGACCGGTTCGGGAGCACCACGCTATGATAATTCGAAATTCAAATAGTGCCTTGCGATCAAGCCGCAGTTCCAGAAGGCATCGCGCTCAGCGAGGGCAGACGCTCATCATCGCGCTGGCTATTCTCTTCGTGCTGCTGTTCATTGGCGGGCTGTTCGTCGTGCAGATCGCGCGCAACCTCACCAACGCGGCCCGCAGCAAGGACACCCTGAACGCGCAGTCTTTTTCCGAAGCGGGCATCAACTACTGCGCCAACCAGCTGACCTACAGCGAAGAGGGAGCGGACTGGCGGCCGGAGCCGACTGCGCCCTTCACCAATGTGAATGACACGATGGGCGTGACCGATCCCGACTTTCGATGGCTGTCACAAGGCTTTTCCCGCGTCTTCTTCAACGGCGGACGCTCACTGGTTCGCGTGGTCTACGAGCCCCGCGCCGACGATCCGCGCAGCCAGTACCTGCGCATCGAGGCGGTCGGACGTCCCGGCGACATATCGCAGGGCGACGTCGATCCCACCGTCTTCGTGCAGAAGGAGAGCCTTGCGCCTCAGCTTCGCCGTGAGCAGGTCGCCTATGTTCAGCTTGGCCTCACCGACTATCTCTTCTTCATCACGAACAAGGATCGCAGGGCCTACGAGAACTTTATCGGGACGCCTCACCTGGAGGCCTCTGTCAATGGACAGACCATATACAACGGCCTGCACGACATCGCGACTGTGATCGGAGATCCAACGATTGCCGCGCACCAGTCGGACGGTATGAACAACAACGAAGTGCTCTACGGCGCCCCGATCCGCGCCAACGGCTCGGTGCAGTTCGGTGGAGACACCTATTTCTATCTTAGCCCGCGCCTGTCGTTTCCGGCGCCCGCCGAGACTATCATGACGTCCGGAGCGTTCGATTTGGCTCCGACTCGCAAAGTGAACAACGGCGCATGCGGCGGCTCCGCAATAGATCTCAGCAACAAGGATCTTCAGGTCTTCGTCAACACGGACATTACGGCTCCCAGCCTGGCGCAGGCCGTGCAGGCGAGCGCCTGCACGCAGTTCTCTACCCTGCTCGGGCTGATCCGCGACGGCTCCGCCGTGCCGGACAACATCGGCTTCAACCGCAATATCCCGCGCCTCGAGCCGATGATCATGGACACGAAAGTGGACGGCACCGGCGTGCTTCGCTATCGTGCGCTGACCCGAGACTCGGGCATCTGGAGCGGTAATCTCAACTCCGGCTTCTTCGGATGGGGGCGCGGGGTATATGTCAACAACCCGCAGGACCTGCAGCATGAGTCGCAGAGCGTCAACGGCTCCTACTCGCTCCGCGCCGACTGGCTCGACCCGAAAGCGTTCCCGTCGTCCTACTGGCAGGGCCCCAACTATCGCCCGCCGGGCATCCAGATCGAGCTCCGGGGAACCCATGTATTTATGACGCGCAGCGATGGCGACGTCTTCCGCAAGCCCGATGGCGCCCCGATCACCGCGAACGGCGGCAAGTTCGTGGACATCCCGCTCGCCGATGACGAGCGCGCAAATTACGTCTTCCCGGACGGCACGGCATTCGCCCTTCCCGCCTTACCCCACCTAGGCGATGAGCCGAAGACCGCCGCGAACCTGCCGCCCAACTATACCAACCCGTTTAAGGATCAGAACTCCTACGGCGTCAATCTGGTCATCATGGCGGAAGGCAATGTTCGGCTCAAAGGCGACTATGGCTCAATCACGGATCCCGGCAATGCCGCCGTCCCGCATCTTGGTCGTGTCCATGTCACAGTCGTCAGCGGAGGCACGGCGTATATCGAGGGCAACCTTCTGAAGGCGGACGGCTACCTCAATGGCGGTGTCCCTGTTCTGGAGCGTGGCTCGACCTGCTCGGTTCTGGCCAAGGACTATGTGTGCGTCAACACCACCATGTTCATGACCCCGGAGAATCAGGCCAGCGCATGGACGCCCGATCCCGGCACGGACGGCGTTTTCGATGTCTATCTGGGCACGAGCCAGCAGACCTACGACCAGAGCTTTAGCTGGGGCGTCGATCCTGCCACTTACCAGACGGGCGGAAATGCCAGCTCTGTATTCCTGATGACCCGGCATCGTGCCCTGGCCCCTGGCCCGTCAGCGATGAACCTTTTCATCAATCCCGTCAAAAATGTGAACGGCAGCTCACTATTTCAGTTCAATCAGAGTCCCATGCTGCCGGGAGAGACCTATGCGCTGGGCGTCCGGTTCGTGGGCGGCTTTCCCGTTCCGGTAGCCAGCGAGGTCACGCCCTATGCCGACATGCGCGGATTTCTGCTGCGCGACCCTGCTGGGACAGTTCCCTACTACGATACGACATCCGGCCTGTTCAACACGCTTCTGCGCACACCCGGCGTGAACAACCTCCTCAGGTTCCAGAAAGATCAGAACGCCTCCAGTCTGCTGGGAGCGAGCGGCACCACCGACTATCTCTTTGCGGGCGCCTTCGTGGCTCCGCTGGACATCCGGATCGAGGCCGCGATGTACGCTCAGGAGAAGTCCTTCTTCGTGATACCGGGATATTCGATCAACCAGGATCCTAACGACACGCGACTCAACTACGCGAGAACGGGATCCAGGACGGCCTATAGCATTGGAAGCAGCGGGCAAATCCTCGACAGTGCGGCGGACAAGTTTGCGAAGGATATCTATCCCTTCTACAACGAGCCGACCGACATTCGACTGACGATATTCGGATCCATCGCGGAGAACTACACCGCCTCGATGGGCGATCAGGCGGCATGGCTTTCGAAGTGGGGCTACATCACCACGCAGTACGGCTCGAGTTCGGCGCTTGTCCCGAACGATCATCTGTCTGTCCATGACGCCTCCAACGCCATCGCCACCTATAGCCCGGCAGAGGATAAGTCGAAGGATTTCCGCACCACGCAGGAACAGACCGAGAAAATCACGCGAGGCCTGCGCTACCAGTACGACCCGGCCTTCGCGATGCCCTACCAGCATGCGAGTGATATCGGCCTGACGATGGGAGCAAGTTCGGCCACTCGGCGCGCGCGCGCACTGCGCT
>JANXLO010000769.1 GCA_025355115.1 Chthonomonadaceae bacterium | reverse complement strand
CTGATGTTCTGCTTCGCGTTGAGCTTGCGCAACATCTCGATTACTTTGCGCCCTGGCAACGCCGCCAGCAGGAACGCTGCTATGAACCCGATGATGAGGCTAATCATGTACGGCTTGCACTCTCTCCCCCATCAACGCCGCCACGATATGCTCCATCTCCATCGCTCGCGAGCCCTTGACCAGAACGGTGTCGCCAGCCCTGACGAGCTCTCGAATCTCGTTCGCAGCCTCTTCGGTCGTCGCGAAATGCCGCAGATCCGGAAGGTCTGCTCCTCTTTTCGTCGCCTCATCTCGAGCGCCGCGCTCTATTTCGGGAGTCGACGCGCCTACGGTCACGAGCATCCGCAAGTGTGCGTCCATCACAGGCTGTCCAAGGGCGTAGTGCAGCGCAGGCGCGAACTCTCCCATCTCCCGCATATCACCCAGCACCGCGATGCCTCCTCCGCCTGTTAACTGCTTCAAAGTCTTTAGTGCTGCGCCTATGCTCTCGGGGCCAGCATTGTAGCAATCATCCAATATAGTCGCGCCGAATTCAGTATGTCGAATAGTCATTCGGCCCTCGACGCCCTCCCAGGCACTTAACGCGGCGACTGCCTCACTGGGAGGCACCTGCAGCACATGCGCCGTCGCCAGCGCGAGGAGCGCGTTCGCATTGTGGTGCTCCCCTACGACCGCTAGCGGAACCATGAACTCCTCGCCCGCGATGCGAACTCGCATCGGCTCTGACCCGAACGCTTGAGGATTCAGAGCGACGACATCCGCCTTTGAGCCGTCACCCATTCCGCAGGAGACTATACGACATCCTTCCGGGACTCGGGATCGCAGATAGGCTTCGAAATCGCCCTCTGCCAGTATCGCAGTTCCGCCTCTCGGCAGTCGCGCGAATAGCTCAGACTTTGCCTGCGCGATAGCCTCCCTTGATCCAAGCCGCTCTATGTGGGCATGGCCAATGCCGGTGATCACTCCAATCGTCGGCTCGGCGATCTCCGCCAGCCGGTCGATCTCTCCCACTCCGCGCATTCCCATTTCGATCACTGCCGCTCGATGCTCTGGGCACAGGCCGAAAAGCGTCAGTGGCACTCCGATCTCGTTGTTGTAGTTTTTTTCGCTGGCGAGCACATCGTACTGCGATCGCAGTATAGCGGCGATCATCTCTTTCGTCGATGTCTTTCCGACACTTCCGGTGATCCCAATCAGAGGGATGTCGAACTGCCGGCGGTAGGCTACGGCAAGGTCACCTAATGCTCGCAAAGTGTCCGGGACAAGCAGCTGAGTTCCAGACACCTCCACGATTCGCTCGGATACCACTGCCGCAGTCGCTCCCGCCGCGAACGCCTGTGCCACATACCGATGTCCGTCGCCATTTTCGCCCGAGAGCGCGAAGAATAGAGACCCTTTTGCACCGCGCCGTGTGTCGGTGCAGATTCCAAAAGCACTCCCGCTCGAGTCGCCGCATACTTGAGCACCAACCGCTTCCGCCGCCCACGCCAGCGGCAGGGCAGGGCGGGGGATCTCATGTTCGGCCAGGGTTCGCTCCATGCTGATAGTTCCTGTCATCGAGGCTGCGGTAGCTAGTGAACTTGCTCTGTGCGGCAAATGAGAGAGGCGGGCAACTACTTATTTTCCAGGCATTCCCGCGACACTTCACGGTCGTCAAAATGATGCTTTACGTCGCCCACGATCTGGTAGTCTTCGTGGCCTTTGCCCGCGATGAGAACGATGTCGCCATGACGCGCCTGCGAAATGGCCAAGGCGATGGCTTTCCGCCGATCGCGTTCGACGTGAATTTCCGCGGTGATTTCAGCGTCCGCTACGCTATTCATTCCCGTCATAATTTCGGCGATGATTGCATCCGGGTCCTCGGTACGTTGATTATCGGATGTGACAATGGCTACCTCGGCCCTGCTCCCCGCCAGTCTTCCCATGAGCGGACGTTTGGTGCGGTCGCGGTCGCCGCCGCAGCCAAACACTGCGACGATTCGAGCGGGGTGGAGCTCACGAGCCGAGCGGAGCAGATTCTCCAGTCCGTCGGGCGTGTGCGCATAGTCAACGATCACGCTGAACCCGCGGTCGCCTGTGGGAACGGACTCGAAACGACCTGGCACGGGAGACATCGAGTTCAGGCCGCGAATAATCGTCTCGGCAGGGAATCCGAGCCGCAAGGCAGCGGCTATGCCCGCCAGCGCGTTCCCGACCTGAAAAGCCCCTCCGACCGGCAGCGCGATTGGCAGTCGAACCAACTTCATGCCGTTGTCATAGATCGCTGTAAACCTTGACTCTGCTGCTGTGAGCGACACCTCCTCCGCGTGGACGTTGGCCGGATTGTCTGAGGTGGTGAAAGTGATGATGTCGCCGCGCGCGAGCGTCACGAGATCCTTTCCCTCCCACTCTGCGACATTGATGACACCAATGAACGGACTCTTGTCCGGGCGGGGATATAGGACAGGGTAGTCTGAAAACAGCCGAGCCTTCGCCTCGAAATAGGCGTCCATCGTGCCGTGGTAGTCGAGATGATCCTGGGTAAGGTTGGTGAAGATGCCCGCGCTGAAGGCGATTCCATCGGTGCGATGCTGTGCCAGCGCATGGGAGGAGACCTCCATCACGACTGCCTGCGCCCCGGCGTCACGCATCTGCGCCAGCAACTCCTGAAGCTGATCGGCCTCCGGAGTCGTGTGGTCGCTCGGGAGAGGCTTGCCGTCGATCTCGGAGCCGAGTGTGCCGATCGTTCCGACGCTCAGCCCCGCAGCCCTGAGGATGGCGGCGACCATTCGAGTCGTGGTAGTCTTCCCGTTCGTCCCCGTCACTCCTACCATGAGCAGTGAGTGAGACGGATCGCCGTAAAATGCGCAAGCCAGCATCGGCAGGGCGCGCGCGGTGTCCTCGGTCTCTACGACGCAGACTCTCTCGGGGAGAACTACGCCAGCGGCCTCAAGGCCGCCCCGGTTCACAACGACTGCGGACGCACCGCTACTTATCGCCTGCGCCGCGAAGGCATGGCCATCGAACTGAGCGCCTCGCCTGCATATATAGAGGAATCCCGGCTGGACGGCACGAGAGTCGTGCGTCAATCCCATGACCGTGCCTTCCGCATGCCCATGAACGACGGAGCCCGGCACTCTCGCCGCCAATTCAGCTACCGATAAGGATGCCATTGAAAACTCCGCCGCCAGCCGGACAAATTCTGCTGCTCTAACCTGACAAGCAAGCCCTTGCAAGACGCACGCCTTACTTGACTACACCTCTATTGTATCCGATTTCCGGGATGAAAAAAGAGGCCGTGTCATGGGAGAAACCCAACTTCAGGCACGGCCCCAAACCACTGCGCGAACCGGAGCGAACACGCGTGGGCTTCGAACATCGAATTTTCATTTGCGGCGGGAGCTGTGCGCGGGAATATGCTCCCCGAACCGAATATGGTCGGCGGCGGTTTTCGACTGGATAAGGTCCGGGTCGTCCTGCGGCACACGCCAGTACTCCATCAGCCGTGCGGCAATCGCCTGGAATGTGGGGGCAGCGACATCCGCACCGAAGTAGTGCTTGCCTTCTGGTTCATCCACCGCGACCAGGATGACGGCGCGGGGAGTGGCCTGCGGGCTGGCGGGGAGGTATCCAATGAACGAGCCGACATATTTGTTCGGCTTGTATTTCTGCGCGGTTCCCGTCTTTCCTGCTACAACATAGCCCGGCACCGCCGCGACCTTGCCTGTGCCCTCGGTAACCACATCACGCAGCATCTGTGAAACCTGGGCGCAAGTTTGCGCCTTAAGAATTGTTTTCCCTGGAAGCGGATTCCACTCCTGCACCACTTTGCCTGGTGGGGTGGTCGTGGAGTCGGTGAGGGCGGCCAGCAGGCGCGGCGCATGAAGCGTTCCCCCGTTGGCGATGGCCGCATAGGCCATTGCAACATGCAACGGAGTGGTGACGATGGACTGGCCGAACGCGACTCGGGCGGTCTTGGCCTGACTGTCGATGTTCTCTTTGCGATCCAGGGAGTAGTACCCGCGCTTCTGTCCCGGCAGTCCGATATCGAGCTGATCCAGAAGACCGAACTTCGTCTCAGCCGCCTGCATCTTCTCAGCGCCCATCCTCATTCCGACGAGCGCTGCTCCGATGTTGCAGGAGTGCTTCAGGATGCCGTCCGCGTTCTGCGACCCGTGCACTTCACTATGTGCACAGTGTATGGTTTTTCTGCCGATCTGGAATTGACCACTGCAGTAGAATCGGTTGTTTTCTGTGATCGTGCCATCGTCGAGGGCAGCGGCCAACGTGAGGGCCTTCAGTGTGGAGCCCGGTTCGTAGAGCCGGGTGGCGCATCGCTCCCACTGCGAGTCGATCGAGATCTCATTTATTTTTTTGGTGCCGGGATCAAAATTGGGCAGGCTGACGAGGGAGATTATGTCGCCGGTCATCGGGTCGACGACCACCACGGAGACGCCGATCGGGTGGAACTTGGCGACTATTTTCTGGGCCTCATCGGTGACGATATGCTGTACAGTGGCATCGAGGGTCGTGACGACATCCAGGCCATTCCGCACGGGCTTAGTCGAAGTCGTCGTGCCCGCGATCACCCTTCGATGCCCGTCCTGCTCCGCGTAGCTCACCCCCGACTGGCCAATTAGCCATTTGCTGCAAGCTTTCTCCAATCCGCCGATAGGGTGGCCATCCGTGCTGACGAATCCGACTACCTGCGCGCAGGAAGCGCCAGCTGTATACCATCGCTTGTTTCCATCTACGAGCGTGAATCCGAGGAGGGGAACCGGGGAGCTTTTGATGTTCGTTTGCGTCTCGAACGGAACATCCAGCGCGATTGTGACATCCCTGGCGCCGTTTGCGTGGGGATGAAACTGATAGTTCTGGCGCGCCGCAGTCACTGCGGCTGTCAGCTCCTCGGCGCTGAGGTTCAGCATGGGCGCGAGAGCGTGAACAGCGGCAGCGAATTTGCGCTCCATGCGCTCATTGGCGCGCTTGTCGTTTGAAGTGGGGCGGAGAATCCCCGGATCGAAGCTGAGTCTGCCGGAGTAGAGGCTGACCGCGAGTGCCTTTCCGTCCCTCGCGCAGATGGATCCGCGCTGGGGAGGCAGGACAGTCCTATGGGTGCGGCTGGCGGCTGCCGCGACTCGGAGAGTAGGACCCTCATGGCTTTGGAGCCACAGCAGACGGAAAACCAGTCCCAGATAACAGAATAGGATAAGTCCGAAGACGATCCATATTCGGTCTTTTGGTAGTTCCTGACGGAGCCCATTGCGGACAGCCATGGCCTGCTCTCTCCTTGAGGCCGGGGCTTCGGAAGCGGCGTTGGCAATCGCCTCTACGGACCCCTGCGCACGATCGAATTGTAACCGGGTTTTGTTCAGCGTATAGTTATCGTCTGCTTTTCATCTGGGCGTACCATGCCCAGGTTCGTCGCCTGAGCCTCGATGACGGCTGGGGCATTCGCGACCGTCTGCTGATGCCTCAAGTGCTGAGACTTTTGCGTCTCTTGCCAGTACATGCTCGAAAGCCGCGCATGACGATAAGCCTCATTGGTCATCATGACGTAACACGATAGATACGCGAAGCCTGCGATGGTGCAAAAGCCCGCGCAGCAAACCATCAGGGATAGCTTCATTGTCTCGGCGCGCGAGCGCCCCGGTGCAGCAACTGGTCGTGTCGAACGAGCCGGACCGGGAGACGGCACGCCCCCACGTGTCGTCTCCCGACCTCGTTCGACTCCCGTCCCCGTCCGCAGAGGCAGACGGTGGGGAGGCGAAGCGGTAGAAAATGCTGTAGGCTTATAATTTTGTGTCGCGGGCATCATGCGCTCTCCGTTGCTTTATGAGTTTCGGACGGCTGCGCGCAGTTTCGCACTGCGGGCGCGTGGGTTTCTGCTGATCTCCGCCTCCGACGGCAGAACCGGCTTTCGAGTCAACAGAGTCAGTTCAGGCGTTCGAGTTGCGCTCGGCAGCCAGGCGGCGGGTGAAGAGCCGGGGGCACCGGGGGCGCGTCCTGCTGCCTCCGCGAATAGCCGCTTGACGATTCTGTCCTCAAGCGAGTGGTAGGTCAGCACCGCCAACCGGCCTCCGGGGCCAAGACGGCCGATGGCAGCTGTCAGTCCCGATTCCAGCTGACCCAATTCGTCGTTGACGGCAATGCGTATGCCCTGAAAAGTGCGAGTCGCGGGATGGATATCCTTGGGCCAGGCGGCTCTGGGCACGGTGCGCTCCACCAGTTCAGCCAGCTCTCCGGTCGTCTGGAGCGGCTCTCCGCGCTGGCGACGGGCGACTATCGCCGCTGCGATGCGCCGGGAAAAGCGCTCCTCGCCGTACTCCCAGATGATGCGAGCAATTTCCGTTTCATTCGCAGATGCCAGCAGTTCGGCGGCGGTCTGCTCCGTGTCATCCCTGCTCATGAGCATGTTCAGCGGCTCGTTCCGACGAAAAGTGAACCCTCTTTCCGTATCGAGTTGATGCGAGGAAACGCCCAAATCAAAAAGAATTCCGTCGAAAAGTCTCGTCGCTGTTGCCGGTCGTGCAAATAAAGTCGATTCCATCTTGCCAAAAGCCGCGCAAAGCAGTATAATGTCTACGTTATCGCGGTACGGCTCCAAACGCTTGGCGGCTTCAGTCAGGGCATCCGCATCGCGATCCATCCCGATCAGCGTCCCGCCCGGCCTGAGATTTTGCGCTAGCATCTCACTGTGGCCACCGCCGCCAAGGGTGGCATCGAGCATGGTTTCACCGGACTTTGGAGCTAGGTGCTCCCGCGTCTCCTGCAGCATGACAGGCAGATGATAGGCTCGCGAATGATTCATTGGATCTGTTCTATTCGCGTTGCGCCTTTCCTGACAGCTCTGCAGCCGATGCAGTGCTCAGAGCGCTTACTCCGCGCCTCCGGATAATTCAATGGTCTCCGCGCCATCAGCTGAGGCCCGAGACGGGCCGTACTTGCGACGGCTGGCGGCGATTGCAGCATTCTCGGAAGTAAATCCGGAACTGTACGCCTCCCAATTGGCGCGGCTCCAAAGTTCGAGGCGAGTGCCGCTGCCCAAAATGATGGCCACATCGCTTTCTCGCATCTGCGCCCACTCGCGCAGATGACGTGGGATCGAAAGCCTGTTCTGCTGATCGGGGCTGACGAACTCGCAATTGCCAAACATTCTCTGCAGCAAGTTGGAGTCTTGGTCGAGTTCGTCGGGCAGATCGTTGCTGGCGAACTGCTCCTCGAGGTTGTCCCAAATCGTCATGGGATAGGCGCGAATATGCCGGCCTGGCCCGATGGTGAGTACGAACTCCTCACCGAGCTTTTCTCGGAACTTCTGGGGGACGATGACACGGCCTTTGTCGTCCAGGCTGTGCTCGAAGTGTCCCCACATTCTATTTTCGCGGGTGCTGATCGCCATGCGGCAGGACGGCTGCTTTCTGGGAGTTAGTCTTAAAATGAATTTGGGATTAGCTCATTATCTGGTTACTTTTAAGTCTTCCCTTAGTCTCCACTAAGTCTCCCCAACGTCTCCCTATTCTACATTTGTTCCGAAGTTGCTGTCAAGCCCTTTTTTGCTTGTTTGAGGGTTTTTTTCAGATTATTTCGCTCGCCGACTCATTTTTTGTCCCCTACATCTAATGTCACAGACAGATGTATATATCTATATGTAGTTTTTTTGGGCCCGTTGGGCCGTTCCCTTAAATATCGATCGAGCAAATGGGAGGATGAATACTATGCCTGGCCCGCTACGAATCGTCTATTTTTGGCCAGGATTAGCTGGCGAGCGTGCGTTTCGGGCCGCGAATATCGCCCAAATCATCAGTCAGGATCCCCTCAAGCACCCAGGCGAGATAATCGCGAAGCACGAGATGCGCGTCTGGTTCGAGCCGAACTGGCACGACGCCCGCCTGCTTGCCCGTCGCTTCCCACACTGTCTCATCTGCTCCATTCCCACCGAATCCGACACCGAAAGCCTGCGCCGCGTCCCTGACTGGCGACCCCGTCGCACCG
>JANXLO010000703.1 GCA_025355115.1 Chthonomonadaceae bacterium | reverse complement strand
GCTGCTAGTGCTGCTGGTGCATATCGCGCAGGAGTGGAGCTTCCCCGGCATCGGGCAGGGCAACGACATCTATAAAGCGGGGCTATTTCACGGAATTGAAATCCCGCTGCTCGGCAATCTGGATCGCTGGCCGCGCCTGCTCTCCTTTTTTCTGGCTGGCTCGGTCTGCTTTTTGTATCGCGAGCGCATACCGCGCTCCCCGCGCCTGCTACTGTTGTCCGTGCTGCTGCTGGCGCTCTGTGCGCGCTGGGGCCTGAATGCGATGCTTCCGCTCTGCGGAGCATACCTTCTGCTCTATGCCGCAGGAGCCTCCGTGCATCCCGGGAAGGCGCTCACGCAGCGCGCCGACCTATCCTATGGGATCTATCTGTACGCTTATCCGGTGCAGCAGCTGCTTATCCAGTGGATCGGGCCGCGAATCAGCCCGCTCGCGCTGCTCGCAATCGCCCTGCCAATCGTCTCTGCGATGGCATTTCTGAGCTGGAAACTGGTGGAGCAGCCTTTTCTGCGCCGCAAACTCAAACTTGAAGTCACGAAATAAGGAGTCTCTATAGCGATGCGTTACCCTATCGGTTTCACGATGGCGCAGGCCGCACATCGGCATAAAATGGAGCGGAGCGGGCTGAAGCGGTACCCCACCGTCGTCATGCTCGAGCCGCTCTACACCTGCAATCTGGCCTGCCTCGGCTGCTCCGTCGAGCGGCACACCGGAAAGCTCAAGGACCGAATGTCGCTCGAGACCTGCTTCAAGGCGGTCGAGGAGTGCGGCGCGCCGATCGTGAACATCTGCGGCGGCGAGCCGACCCTCTACCCGGAGCTGGCGCAGCTCGTCGCCGGGCTGACCGAGCGCGGCAAGTACATCATCCTCTGCACCAATGCCCTGAAGCTGGAGGAGAAGCTGCTCAGCGTCATCCCGCCGACGGACAACCTGTTTCTGATGATCCATCTCGATGGTATGCGCCAGACTCACGACTACGTCTGCAACCGCAAGGGCGTTTTCGATCACGCCGTCGAGATGATAAAGAAGGCCCGCGACCTGGGCTTCTACACCTACATCAACACGACCGTCTTCAAGGAGACCTCCGTCGAGGAGGTCGAGGACATGTGCAAGCTCGTCAACGAGCTGCGGGCGAACGGTATTCTGATCTCCCCCGGCTACGAGTATGAGAGTGTGCAGAGCGATGTCTTCCTCTCGAAAGAGCAGATTCACGAGAAGTTCAAGGCCATTCGCGAGTTCGCCCCCAAGTACAAGGTGAACGCCACGCCGATGTTTCTGGAGTTCGCGGCGGGGATGCGCGAGTTGCCCTGCGCGCCCTGGTCGACGGTCAACTACACGCCAAAGGGCTGGAAGGCCCCCTGCTATCTCGTCGAGGGCGAAGGCTACTACGACGAGTGGACCCGGTTCTGGGAAGACACCAACTGGGAGTACTGGGAGTCCCGCCTTGATTCCCGCTGCCAGAACTGCAAGATGCACAGCGGCTTCGAGCACAGTGCGGTCGAAGAGTCGATGAAGACCATCAAAGGCACGCTTCAGCTCGCCGCCTGGACGCTCTCGAAGTAAGGCCACGCGCTTGACGACTCTGCTCACAGGCGGCACGGGATTCGTAGGCAGCCATGTGGCTCGCCTCCTCACCGAGAGAGGCGAGCGCGTTCGGCTCCTGGTGCGCAAAAGCAGCCGGATGGACAATCTTGCGACGCTCGATGCCCGCCTGACTGAGACCTTCTGCGGGGATCTCTCCGATCCCGGGCCGCTCCGGGACGCGGTCCGAGGTTGCGATACGCTCTACCATGTGGCGGCGGACTATCGGCTCTGGGCTAAGGACCCGCAGGATCTCTATCGCGCCAACGTCGATGGCACGCGGCATCTGCTCGCGGCGGCCCGCGACGAAGGGATTTCCCGCATCGTCTATTGCAGCACTGTCGGCGCGTTGGGCATTCCGCACGATGGGACTCCGGGGACGGAGACGACGCCGGTCGCCGAAGGCAACATGATAGGGCATTACAAGCGCTCGAAATTTCTGGCGGAGCGCGAGGCGCAGAGGTTTGCGGACGAGGGCCTGCCGGTCGTCATCGTCAATCCGAGCACCCCCGTCGGCGAGCAGGATCTGAAGCCAACCCCGACGGGGCAGATCATAGTGGATTTCCTGAATCGCCGTCTGCCAGCCACCATCGACACCGGCCTGAATCTGGTCGATGTGCGGGATGTGGCGGCGGGGATGCTGCTTGCGGCGGAACATGGCGTCCCTGGACAGCGTTATATACTTGGGAACCAGAATCTGACGCTGAAGCAGATGCTGGCTCTGCTCTCGGAGATCACGGGCCTGCCCGCCCCGAGAATTCAGATGCCCTATGCTGTTGCATGGGCAGCGGTCGGCCTGGAGAATCTCGTCGTCAGCGGCCTGCTGCGCCGGGCTCCCGCCCATCCTTTCGAGGGCGTGAGAATGGCCAGGCACAAAATGTTTTTTGACCCGTCGAAGGCGGTGCGGGAGCTGGGAATGCCGCAGACACCGGTGCGTGATGCACTGGAGCGCGCGGCGGACTGGTTCCGCGCCAATGGGTACGTGACCCGTTGAACGATGGGATAGGATGGCGGAAACGCCGAAGGAGAGTGTGATTTGGAACTCAAACCCAGACGAAAAGTCATTGTGGCGAAGGAAGTCGGGTTCTGTTTTGGAGTGAAGCGCGCGATCAACCTCACCAAGCAGGCGCTTAGCGAGCGCGGCGACGTCTTCATTCTCGGTGATCTCGTCCACAACAAGCGGGTCACCGATGAGCTCGAAGGCAAAGGGCTACGCAAGGTCGAGGACTATCAGGACGAGAAGGGGACGATGGTCATTCGCGCTCACGGCCTGCCCAAAGCCCGCATTCAGGAGGCCAAGGATCAGGGCCTGGAGGTCGTTGACGCGACCTGCCCCATCGTCCTGCGAGCGCAGGAGGCGGCGCAGACCCTGGAGCGCGACGGCTATCAGGTGGTGATCGTCGGCGACCGCAACCACGCCGAGATCAAGGGGATTCTCGGCGCGCTGGAGCAGCCCGCGCTCGTGGTCGACAACCTGGAGGAGCTTCGCGAGGCCAAGGCGAACTACACGCTTATGCGCAAGGTAGGGGTCATTTTCCAGACGACTCATGCCCTGGAGCTCTGCAACCAGATCGTCAACGAGATGCTGATGATGTGCAAAGAGATCAGGATCATCAACACGATCTGCCGCCCCGTGCAGAACCGGCAGGACGATGCGGTTGAGCTGGCATCGAAAGTGCAGTTGATGGTCGTCGTTGGCTCCCGCACCAGCGCGAACACCGTCGAGCTGGCGGCCCTCTGCCGACACTATAACACCGAAACTGTGCAGGTTCAGAACGCCGATGAGCTTGAGTACACGGTATTCCGAGACTGCAATGTGGTCGGGCTGGCTTCCGGGCTTTCCACCCCTGAAGACCTCGTCGAGGCGGTGCGCCAAAAAATTCTGTTTTACGATGCGGAGCCTGCTGCTCCGGAACCGGCGCTCGCGACGGCATAAGGACTACTCTCGCCATGTCCGGCGCAGCCTCTTCCCTCACGCGCACTTGCGTTCTGTTCGCGTTGCCGGAGGAGGCTGCGCCGTTTTTGCGTCGTCTCGCCGTCTCGCCCGAACTGCGTAGGAAATGCATCGTGACGGTGTCGGGCGTCGGGGCCGAGAAGGCGGAGCGAGCCGTAAAGGAGTGGCAGGCATCCAGTCAGGGAGGCCGTCTGATCGTCTGCGGATTCGGCGGTGGCCTGACGGAGGCAGCGCCCTCTGGGTCCCTTCTGCTTGCAGAGAGAGTGCTTGACGCCACTGGCTCGGGAGCGACCCTGACGGCCTATCGGCCCGATGCGGCGATGCGTGCGGCGGCGGGAGAGGCATTGGGTGATCTTGTGACCGTCCCTCGTGTGCTGATAACGCCCGACGAGAAGCGGGCCCTGAACATGCGTACCGGCGCGGTCATGGCGGACATGGAGACGGCTGGAGCGGTGCGGGCGGCGGAGAGGGCCGGGACTCGCTGGATGGCAGTGCGGGTCGCCACCGACTCCGTCGACGAGCCGTTGCCGTTCGATTTCAACGATTACGCCGATTCCAATGGCAATCCCGACCGCCGCCGTATCGCTGCCGCGACGCTGGCACAGCCCTGGAAGATACCCGCACTGCTTCGCCTGGGCCGCCGCTCCTCCTTTGCCGCTGGCCTGATCTCGCAGTTTCTGGAGACTTACCTGATGCAGTTGATGGACTGAACTATGGAAGTGAAGACAGATTTCCAGAGGCAAATGATAGGAAGTTCAACAGGCTGCCGTCTCCTCTCTGCTCGCCTGCTGCCTGTCCTGCTCGGTTCTCTGCTCTCCATTAGTGCAGTGGGGCAGAGCTTGACGCCTGCTTCGAGCGTCGCTGTTGCGCTTCGGCAAAGTCCGTTGGCGCGTGCGGCGAAGGCGGTGCGCGAGGCGTCGCTGGCTGAGGCAGATAGGGGAAAGCCCACTGCACGACCTACGCTCGAAGCGCGTGCCTCCGGTGGAGTGCAGGGGCCGAGAGTCACGTTTCCGCGCCCGGACGGACCCTCTGCGACCGTGTTGCCGGAGGAGGTCGGGCGGCTGGATCTAATCGCGGAACAGCCGCTCTATCGTGCCGGGAAAAAGGCGGCGCAGGAGCGCTACAGCGCCACGCTCGGGGGCGCGGAGTGGGAGTATCGACGCGCACTTGCGGAGATAGATCTGGCGGCGCGCAAAGCCTACATCGACGTCCTGCGGGCCGACAGCGGAGTGCGGACCGCACAGGACGGATTGGCGCAGGCGCTGAGGTTGCAGACCCTCGCGGTCCAGCAGATCGCGGCGGGCATCGCCCGTCCGGTGGACGAAGGCACGGCGAACGGGCAGGTCGCTGAGGTTAGGGGACTTCTCACTCAGGCGATGAGCGCCGCGAAGCTTGCGCGCATGAATTTCAACCGCACTCTGGGACGGCCACTCAACACCGAAGTCGCGCTTCAACCGCTGACCGAGATGCCGAGCGTTCCGGAGAGCCCTGAGGCTGCCATCGCGACAGCCTCGAGGCGGCGACCGGAGTTGAGGCTACTGGAGGAGAGTATGCGCGGAGCGCGAGCCGGCATCTCTCTGGCGAAATCGCAGACGCAGCCGCAGCTAAATCTGCGCGGGCAGATCAGCGAGCAGACGCCCAGCGCCTTCGTGCATGAGCACTATGCGGCAGCCACCATCGAGCTGCGATGGTGGCTGCTTGACGGCGGAAAAGCCCGCCTGGACACCCGGGAGGCGGCGGCGCAGACGGATCGACTGACGGCGCTTCGCGACGACGCCCGGCAGGGAATCGCGCTCGAAGTGACGCAGGATTTGCAGCAGATGCGGGACGCTCTGGAGAGGATTGGCCTGACCCGGACGCAGCGCGAGGGCCTGGAGGCGACGGCGGCAGTTGCGGAGAAGGCGTACGAAGTGGGGCGCGGGACGGTCATCGAGGTGCAGTCGGCGCAACGGGAGGTTCGCGGGGCGAGGGAGCGTGAGGTTCAGGCGCGATACGACCTGTACCGGGCGGCGGCGGATTTCGCGCATGCTCAGGGCGAGGATGCGCCATGAGTCTGGGCAGGGGTCAGATGCTGGGGATTGCGGCGATTGCGGTTCTAATCGGAGCCGCCGGATGGGTGATGCGCCCACAGAATCTCCCGACGCATCCGTTGCCCGTAAACTCGACTGGCGCACAGAAAGAGCCAAACATTTCGCCCGTCATCGAGACGGACGTTTTGCCCGCCATCCCCTCGAGCCTCTCCCTGATCGGCAGCATTCAGTCGGAAGCGCAGAGCACACTGTCTGTTCGCCTGCCCGGCCGCATCGTCGCCGTGAGAGTGAGCGAGGGCGGGGCGGTTCGGGCGGGGCAGCCACTCATTTTGCTGGACGAATCGGATGTGCAGAGTCAGGTGAGGCAGGCCGACGCGGCGGTGACGACCGCCCGCTCGCAGGTTGACCGTGCGGAGAGGGGCAGAACCGCTCAGAAGGTAAAGGCCGACAGCGAAGTCCTCACAGCTCGCACTCTCTGGCAGCAGGCGCAGAGCCGTGCGAAGCAGGCGGCAACCGCGGTGGAGGCGGCGCAGAGTGAACAGCGGGCCGACGTGCGGCTTGCGCAGGAGGGCGTCCGTAAAGCGGAGATCGCCTCGGCGCAGGCGAAGCAGACCCTGGCGTCTCTGGAGGAGCTGAACAGGATCGGGGGAGTGGCTAAAAACGATCTGGACAGTGCACGTAGGCAGGCGACGGCTGCCGAATCTGACCTGACGACGGCCCGAACGCAGCTTCAGCGAGCGGAAACGACCGGCGCTTCGTCGGCCGAGCCGCTGCGTGTGGCGGTAGCGCAACGAGATTTGGCGACCGCGAGAGAGGGTGTCCAGCAGGCGGCGGACGGGCTGTCTCTCGCGGAACAGGGCCGCAAAGAGGCGCAAGCAGTAGCAAATAGCGAGGTGAGCGGGGCGCGTGCGATGCTGTCGCAGGCGGCAGCGGGAGCGGTTACAGCGCGGACAGGCTATGCGCAGACGCGCCTCGCAAGCGCGATAGACGGCGTGGCGACTGCGGTCACAGCACGAGTCGGAGAGACGGCGCAGCCGGGTGTCCCGCTCGTCACCGTTGTGTCGCTTTCAGGTTTGAGGGCAGAGGCGCTGGTTCCCGGGCGGCAGTTGACTCTTCTAAAGCTCGGACAGCAGGCGAAGGTCGCCGCGGACACGGACTTAGCTCATGCGGCCACAGCAACGATCACCGAAATCGCCCGCGTCGCCGAGCCGGACGGGCGCACGTTCCGCGTCAGGTTCCGTCTTCCTGCGAACACAGCCTTTCGACCAGGGCAGACTGCCCGAATCACAATTCCCCTGCATCGCTGAATTTAAGGAGCGCACGGCCCTGACACATTGCACGGCTGAGAGAATCTTATGTGGCTGACGCGACTGGCGATCTCTCGACCTGTGCTGATCTGGATGGCCCTGGCGGCGATTGCCGTTCTGGGGCTGAGGGCCTACTCACGCCTGCCCGCGGAGCTGAACCCCAAGGTTACCATCCCCACACTGACCGTAACGACCGTCTACCCTGGAGCCGAGCCGGCAGAGATCGAGACTCAGGTCAGCAAGCCGCTGGAGGACGCGATTGGGACGGTGCCGGGCGTTCAGGACGTCTACTCCAGTTCGCAGAGCGGCGTTTCTATCATAAGCATGGATTTCAAGGTTGGTAACGACCTTGATATTGCGGCGGCTGAGGTTCGGGGCCGGGTGGAGGCACTGCGCGCAC
>JANXLO010000665.1 GCA_025355115.1 Chthonomonadaceae bacterium | reverse complement strand
GACCGCAAGTCGCACGGTGCAGCATCAGGTAAGAAGGAGACGGAATGCGGTATGCGTTGACGACGAACCCCTGGGGATGCTGTGAAATCCAGTTAAAATATCCCTCCTCATCATTTTATAAATTCCTTGATGCCGGTGTCGGGAACACTCATTGGCTGCTTTATTTCAGGCGCTGCTGCCGTAGGTGCATTCGTCGAGGTCTGTTCGCCTATTTGACCTCCAGCTTCGAAGAACAGGCGAGCAAGCGGACGTGGGTTGAGATCAAGCACAAGAGCGAAGCCAACCAGAGCTTTTTCATCAACAGGCAGGCCGTGCTGCATCAGCACCTTCTGCACGCGCGAATCGATGGGGAAGCAGTTGCCTCCAATACAGTCCCGAACGAAGACGCTGAGGGTTTTCCACCCGGTCGCAGCATGATCCTGCCGTATTGCGTCGAGCGCGGGCATCGGATTTTCAGGTGAAGCCTCTTTTTCGAGTACACGAAGGTGTTGCGCGTACGCCGCCATCGTCACGCCGCGTTCCCGTAGGATAGCGCCCATCTTGCAGAGCCGAGTCCGCATCCAACCGGAACGCAAGCCCTCAAATCCTGCCAGGCCAGGATGGAAATTCCTCATGTCTCGGGCCGCGCTGCCGACGAACAGCGCAGGAAAAAACTTTCGTATGTGCGTCCGCTGGGCATCCATGGTCATCTCGCCGTAAAGCGTAGAGATGAAAAACCACTCATCGTCCGTCACATGCGGATAGGGCTCTGCCCAGGCAAGAGGCGTTGCATCCTTGTCGAGCCAATCCCGCACTTCATTCGAAGCGTACTCATCACCCCTGCGCATAGTCACTTCGGATAGGAGACTCCCCAGGTCAACGACTGCGCGGGAGAAGCGTTCGATTGGTTCATTGGTTTGTGTAGTCATAGTGTTACTTTCAGGTAACTCATCAGGATGAATTCGAAGCAAAAAGCCTGTCATTTGTTTTCACTTTGGCGGTCGACAAGCAGAGTTTATTCTCCGCAAACAGTTGCAGAAAAAGAGGCACGGCAGACAGCAGAGACTCGACGGTTCCTCGCTGCGTCACGGCGTAGCACTCAGGACTGCGCGCAAGCTGAGGGAACAAAGCCTCAAATCTCCCCTCCTCAGTTTCGGCGAGGGGCACAATTTGCAGGATTATGATCGTATGATTTATTTGATTCTCAAATCTTCACTCCTCTGCCTGAGCGGACTCGGCCTCTCAATCTGATGGGGGAGGCATGTTGGCAGGATGAATAGTGTCGTAATTAACTTTGACACGGATCTCACCACTCATCAACTCTATGCAGAGCAGTTTGAAAGAGGTTGATTGTCTTAATTGGCTGTTGTCTTCTGTATCGAGCAGGCGGGTTCCTCCTCTTTGGCAGGAAGCTCGGGCTTCTAGAGCGAATAGTCCGTGCAGTGACTGCCAAATTACCGCGACGGAGCAGAGGCCAGCATGAATACCGACCTTGACATTGCACAGGCTGCCAAACTAAGACCTATCGCCGAAGTGGCCGCCGAGTTGGGGCTTGACGGCGACGACCTGGAGCTATATGGGAGATACAAAGCGAAGATCGCGTTCGACGCTCTGAACCGTGTGCTGAGCGACGACTCTCGCCCTAACGGCAAGATCGTTCTGGTCACCGCTATCACGCCGACGCCCGCCGGGGAAGGCAAGACGACCACCACAGTCGGCCTGGCGCAGGCGCTGTGCAAGCTGGGGAAGAAGGCGATTTCCGCCACGCGCGAGCCTTCGATGGGGCCAGTCTTTGGGGTCAAGGGAGGCGCGGCGGGCGGCGGCTACGCGCAGGTTCTGCCGATGGAGGACATCAATCTCCACTTTACCGGCGATATGCACGCCATCGGAGCGGCGCACAACCTCTTGGCCGCGATGCTGGACAATCACCTTCATCAGGGCAACGCTCTCGAAATCGTGCCTCACACAATTGGGCTGAGGCGCGTTGTTGATATGAACGACCGAGCTTTGCGCAATGTCATCGTAGGGCTTGGCGGCAGGCTCGGCGGGGTGCCGCGCGAGAGCGGCTCCAGCATAACGGTCGCCTCTGAGGTCATGGCGATTCTCTGCCTGAGCAGCTCGCTCACGGAGCTTAAGACCCGGCTGGGACGCATCGTGGTGGGGCAGACGCGGGCAGGCGCGCCTGTCACCGCAGCCCAGCTTAAGGCCAACGGCGCGATGACCGCCATCCTGCGAGACGCCCTCAAGCCGAACCTGGTGCAGACGCTGGAGGGAACTCCCGCGCTCGTGCATGGCGGGCCGTTCGGCAACATCGCGCACGGATGCAGCAGCGTTCTGGCGACGAAGCTGGCGCGAAAGCTCGGGGGGATCGTCGTGACCGAGGCAGGGTTCGGTTCCGACCTGGGCTTCGAGAAGTACTGCGACATTGTGGCTCCCTCCGCGGATCTGCCGCCGGATGCCGTCGTACTCGTCGCGACCGTGCGCGCCCTGAAGATGCACGGCGGGGTGAGCAAGAAGCGGCTGGCTGGCGAGAATGTCGCCGCGGTGAAGCGCGGTCTGTCGAACCTCGACCGTCATGCCCGCAATGTGGCGCAGATGGGCGTCCCGTTCGTCATCGCGATCAATCGCTTCAGCGGCGACTCCGAGGGCGAGATGGCGGCAATTCGGGCTCACTGCGACGGCAACGGCTGGCGCGTGGCCCTCTGCGACGTGTGGGCGAAGGGCGGCGAAGGTGGTCTGGAGCTCGGGGAGGCCGTCCTGGCAGCGCTGGAGCAGCCTGCCAATTTTGCCCCGAATTACACGCCTGAGATGCCCTTGCTGGATAAGCTTAACGCGGTCGTGACCCGCGTCTATGGAGCCGAGGGCGTGACGCTCTCCGTGGAGGCGGTGTCCCAGCTCAAGTGGCTGGAGGAGCACGGCCTGGGCAGTCTGCGCGTCTGCATCGCCAAGACGCAGTACTCGTTCGGCGACGACCCCAAAGGAGGTGGCAACCCGACCGGCTTCAAAATTAACGTGCGCTCCCTCCAGCCCTCTGCAGGCGCAGGCTTCGTGGTCGCGTTCGCCGGTGAGGTGATGACGATGCCCGGCCTCCCCGAGGTTCCCGCCGCAGAAGCAATCGATGTCGACGCCGACGGAAATATAACCGGCTTGTTCTAAATCACGCACAGCCCAAAACGAAGCAGGGAACTGAAGCGAATGCGTTATGTAGCGCGTGATGTGGTTGTTGATGGCGGATTGAGAGTCTGAGAGAATTGAGTGAGCTATGCCTGCCTACGACAACCCGGAGAGCGAAGAGGAATGGAAATTTTAAAGTGGGGCGGCACCTGCCTGAAGCAATTCGACCGTAGGTACGACGCATTCGAACGCCTGCTCCATAAAGGCTTTGATGGCTTTTTCACGCTGATTGCCAGGTGGTGCGCGCCTCTGGTGGAGTCGGTCAAACTGCTAGGTCTGGCTATCGTTAGACGATTCGGCGAACGGTTCAGACGACGATTTGGCGCGCTCAGGAGAGTCTTGCGCGAGTGGGGCGCACTCTGCGAGAAGCAGTACGACCGCCTCTGTTCGATCCTTGAGCGGCTAGCGACGGCCGCCAGGGATCGCGGAGTGCCGGAAGTGGCCCTCATCACAGTCGGCCGAGCGCTTCTCTACGTGCCGCTCCATGTGGCCCTCTACCTGGGTCAGTCGGCGCTGCACCTGATTCCGCTGCGGGCCTCCTATCTGATGTTATGGCTCATTTTTGCGGGTGTGGCGCGTGAGTTGATTGTAAGGCAGCAGGAAAAACGTGACCTCAGGACGATGGCAAACTCTGGCGGGTCAAGCGATACCGATAAAGGCATACCGGAAGGGAGTTGACGATGACGACAATGACTGAGGAGCGAAGCGCGGCGGCAGAGCAGTTCGAGCGAGAGGGATACGCTCTCTTCCCGAACGCCCTGGATGCCGATCTGATCCATGAGGCGAGCAATCATGTGGAGTGGTTGCAGGCGAAGCACCCTGAACTGCGCCCAGAGCAACTCGGGCACACACTCATGACCCACGACCCGTTCTGGGTGCGGCTCATCAGCGATCCGCGCCTGCTCGACATCGC
>JANXLO010000657.1 GCA_025355115.1 Chthonomonadaceae bacterium | reverse complement strand
GGAATGCCTCAGTGCGCGCTATGATGATGCAGTTGCCTTCGATGTCGGCGACGGCCGCCTTGGCGGCGCGAATTCGCGCCATATGCTCATCTGCCGTGACCAGGGTGCGGGCATAGCCGTCGTAGAGACTACAGCGCTTCGAGACGGGATTGTCCTCGATGCAGAGCGCGGAGGCGCCAGCGCGGACCATCTCCTTGACGACATGGTATATCTTAAGCGGATCGCCATAGCCTGCATCCATATCGACGACGATGGGCAGGGAGGAGTTGCGGCGCACAAGTCGCACCATACCAAGCATCTCCTCCGCTCCGAGAATCCCAGCATCCGGGAGCCCCATCGCGGCGCTGTTGCAGAAGCTGCTCACCCACAGAAAATCGAACGGGTATTTGGATGCAAGCAGTGTGGACAGGCCATCATGCACACCTACTCCAGTCTGGCCACGGGGATCGAGCAGACGGCGCAGATTCTCCTGCGACGAAACGTGGTTCGCGGGTTCATAACTCATAGCTGAATTTTCTCTCCAAATGAAATCATCCCGCTCGAATCTCTTTCCAGGGTCGTCAGTGGAAGCAGAGAACATTCTGCCGCTTCGCTCCGAGTTGACCCTGTGGGATTCGCTATCCGAGACAAGCATAGACAGTCGTATGTGGGCAAACCAATATCATTTTTGTAGTATACCCAGCGTGTCCTTAATCTTCCCTTAACATTGCCTTAGACAATTCTAAAGGTTGTTCAGTCGATATTCCTCCCGAACAGTCATTTATGGCCCCTTGCAACTTGACAAGATCGGATTGAAATCGGTAGAATCTTCCACAGGGTAAACGTGGAAAAGGAGAGGATAATGCCCGCTAGAAATCGAAGCCGCTACTCCGACGACAACGGAGGAGGCTCCACCGCCGTCCGCACTATTGGAGCCTTCCTGCTCTGCGCCATCTTGAGCTTTGGTCTGGGTTTTTTCGTTCTGGCTCGTTTCTGGAGCAGTAAGCCCAAGTCGGACGCCGAAGCGGCGAGCAAAAACGCCATCGCGGACTCCGGCAGCCTCATCGCCGCCCGGCACGGGGACGATACGCCTGCCTCCATGCGAACCTCATTGCCCTCGGGACGAGCCGTCCGGCCTTCGAACAGCTCGAAAGTCATTCCCCCTCGCATCGACCCTGTCGAGGAGGCCGTGCAGAAACCATCCTCTGTAAATCCAGATGAGGCCAAGCAGACGGATGCTGTAAAAAACCCTGATGAGACGCCCGCAGCAAAAAACTCTGGAGCAGACGATCCGACCGCGGACACGCCCGCCTCCGACCCGCCTGCGCCTTTGACGACCAAACGGAGGCGGCATCGCAAGCCCGCCCAACCGGCGGAGGAGCAGATTGCGAATACGCCGGACGGAGAAACTGCCCCGCCGGACAGCACCGATGACGTCAACGATGCGAAGTCGCCCAAACGCGTTCGGCGCTCAGCCGCAGCGACCGAAGCAAGCAACGGCCTCTATCGCGTTCAGATCGGAGTCTACTCGACACGCGAGAAGGCCGAGGAGCAGTCGAAAGCCGCCTCCGAAAAAGGCTTCGACAGCAGCGTCATGGCGGTCACCACCGGAGATCGCACCCTCTACCGGGTGCAGCATAGCGCCCACCGCAGCCGAACGAACGCGGAGACGGAGAAGCAGCGTCTTGTAGATGCAGGACTGGATGCCTACATCTCGAATCCATAAGGATGCTCAATTGCCACACGAATTGGCGGTTTTTTCTGTTATTGGCGGGCAATAGAGGCTTTTCCATCCCTTTTCCTCAGCCGAGGGTTGCTTGTTTCGCGGGAAGTGTGTATAATAGCGCAAAAGCCCCTCGTTCAGGCGTTCCGGTCCCCTGCCGATGAACGCGCCCGGATAGAAATGGCCCCCGCAGTTTCACCGGCGTCCCGAAGTCAGTTTAGCCCACACTCCCTTTTTGCAGCAGAGCGTCAGCGGACTTACTCTGAGCAGGGACTATCTCGTGTCCGATGAGACACACACTGGAAGGCAGGAAGTTTTCATGAGGAACACAGTGTTCAGGAACTCTCCCACAACGAGGTCAATCTCTAGTCTTTTGCTTCTCGGCCTGCTAACATTTACAGCCGCCGGTTGCGGCGGGGGCAGCGGCTCTTCCGGGCCTGGCCCTGGTCCTGGGCCAGGCCCTGGCCCTACGAACGTTTCGGTCGTAGGCACGGTGAAGGATAACACAAACGTCCATAATCCCGTCCCGAATGCGCTCGTCACCATAGTCGGCACGAGCCTTTCGACCCGGACGGACTCCAGCGGGACCTTCGTCTTCTCCAGTGTGCCGACCACCGCGACGCAGTTCACAGTCTCCAACCCCGATGCGTCCGCCTACTTCAGCTATGCCAACTTCGGCGGCAAGTTCTACGACATAATCAAATGCTCGTTCCCGCTTCCTGCGCTGCACACGGGCAGCAATAATGTAGCGGAAGTCGACATCTTCCTCGGCGGACAGAGTCCCCCCCCGCCTCCGCCCACTGGCGGCTGCCCGACATAGACGGTTTTGCGGCGAGGGCGATGCTATGGAGCGTCCGCCCTCGCCGCCACTGCTTTGGAAGTGTGTCATGCGTATTCCCGATCATTTGCGTCGTCCCGTCGGAAAGTTCGTCGGCTGGATTTTGCTGATCGGCGGTCTGGCCGGAACGGTTGCGATCTACCGTTGGGCCGAGCCTTCCTCGCCGCCCATAGCGTCAATCCAGAACGCCTCTGGCACCAACGTCGCCATCCGTCTGGAGAACGCGCCCTTTGTGGGGCATTCGAACGGCTTCAAGACATGGTCGCTGCAAGCCGGAAAAATCGAGTTGGAGCGGCTGCCTGGCGGCTCCCTCTCGAACATCGAGAGCATCGATTTAACAGACATTCGTGACGGACTGCTTTTCCCCGCCCCTCCTCCGCCAAAAGCCATTCCTGGCACCAGCACACCTTCGCTTCCAGGCCCTGATGCACCCGCAGCAACTCTTCCAAAAGAGACAGAAATCAACAGAATCACACCAGAATCGGAGACATCCTATGGCCCATGGAACGCGCAGTTTCACGCCAAACACGGGCACTACCGCTCCGGGCTATTGACAGTCCTTCCACCCGAGTTGGCGCCGCTCTACCGACTGCAATCAGAATTCAGGCTCTCTGGGGGCGTGGATTTTCTGACGCGAGAGGGCGATCACTTTCAAGCACAGTCGATTACCATCCTCGACCTCTTGAGCAAGCAGGCGAATCGTTCCGAGCGCAGAGTCATGTGCGACGATGGGATGAAGGTGAGCCGAAAGGACGCCCAGGTCTCCGCAAACCAGGCGCGATTCGACACCACGAGCAGAACGGTCGAGTGTCTGGGAGGGGCAAGAGCCGTCATCCCGGACGGCACCCTGCAGGCGGAGCGGATGTACTGGTCTCTGGATGCCCAGGTGCTACGTTGCCCTGAAACCACCACGGGCGTCCTCGAGGGCATTCCCTTCACCGCGGAAGGGTTGGTCGTGGACATGAAGAATCACCGTGCGCATGCGAACCATATCCGCCTTGAACTTCGTAATGAGGTGCAGGGCAAGTTCCATTTGTAGTCGGCCAGCGGAGGCAAAATTCATGTCGGATCGTCACATTTCACGGGCGCTCATCAGTCTTTCGGCACTGACCCTCGCGGGAGGCAGCCTCTCACTGATAGCCTCCGCCGGTCAGTCCCCGCCGTCCGCTGCAGGCTCCAAGAAAGCAACCGTGGTCGCGCCCTCAGCCAGTCCCGGACGGCAGGCGACCCTGCCCGGCCTTGGCAAATCCGCCGAGCCGCGCCGAAACCCGACTTCAGCGCCGCCTCCACGCGATGAAAATCGATCTGCTGATCCTGTCAAGCAGGGCCATGTGGATATGGAAGACCCCGACGCCAACCTTAAAACAGGAATCTACAAGGGCAGGAACGTTGTCTACACTGAGGGCGACACCACAGTAAAAGGAGCTAACGCCGTCTACAACAAAAAGACGGAGGAACTAGATGTGCAGGGAAACCTGGAGTTGAATGATCCGAAGCACCATGTTTCCGGCGACAAGTCACATGTCGACAGGAAGAAATTACTGGCGATCATCACGGGCAACGTGGTGATTACCCTGAAGCCGACGCCTCCGGATCCCAGCATTGCCGTCGACAGCACGGCCGCCAAGCAGCGGCAGTATCCGGTCATCATCACCTGTGATCGGGTGGACGACTTCTACAAGAAGGATTTTATCCTCCTGAACGGTCACCTCGTCTTCAAGCAGACGATCACCAAGGATGACGGCAAGACCGTCGAGCGCACGATGACAGCGGAGCATGCCGAATATGATGGCAAGACCAGCAAGCTGCATCTGTTTCAGCCCGTGAAGGCCTCCGATTCGGAAGGTCAGACTATCGATTTCGAAAAGGATGCGTACGTGGGAACCAAGGAGGGGGAGGAGACACTAACCAGCACCGGAAAATCGAGGATTCATTTCAATCTCGACGACGCCAAAGACCCTGCAGAGAAGGCCGACGACAAGACCGGCAAGGATCCGGTGACCCCGCCGGTGCCCAAGAAGTTTTAGTTCCCTATCCGCCCGCCTCGGCTTTGCGCCACGCGCGGAGCCGCTCGAGCTCGAAGGCCAGAACAGGTGCCGGGATTTCTGAGGCGTTCGCTATCCTATCGAGGATGCGGGCCAGACTGCGCTCCGTGTGCTCATCCGGATCGTCTGGATAGAGATTGTCCATCGCCTCCACCAGAAGGTAGAGGGCCTCATTGGCGTAGCGGGCCTTGCCCTGCGGCAGGGCGCGATAGGGCGCCTGCGCATAGAGCCGTGAAATCTGCTCGGTGACGCCATCCCACCCTACTCCACCCACCGGAGCCGACCGGGGAGCAGGAGCGGCCTGACGCATCGCGGCCACTGAGGCGTCCCTCGCC
>JANXLO010000599.1 GCA_025355115.1 Chthonomonadaceae bacterium | reverse complement strand
CCGCGGGTGGTCACGGCAGGAGTTCCGATCCTCAGTCCGCTCGGGGAGAAAGGCTTGCGCTGATCGTTCGGAACAGCGTTGAAGTTCGTCTCCAGTCCGGCCTCATAGAGCGCGCGAGCGTAGGGCTTGCCCGGAATTCCGCGCGACTTGACCACATCGACAAGGATCAGATGGTTATCTGTTCCGCCGGTGACTAAGTTGAAGCCGCGATCCAGTAGGGCCTGCGCGAGCGCCTTCGCATTCGCGACGATTTGCCGAGCATACTGCCGGAACTCCTCGGTGGCCGCTTCGCGGAAGCAGACGGCCAGCGCTGCTATCGTGTTGTTGTGCGGCCCGCCCTGGAGGGCAGGGATGATGGCTTTGTCGATTCTATCCGGGAGCGTCTGATCCGGGTTGTCCTTCATCGGCCGGTTTTTGCAGAGAATGAAGCCGCCGCGCGGGCCACGAATTGCTTTGTGGCTGGTAGAGGTGACAACGTCCGCAATGGGAACGGGATCGGGATGTACTTTGCCGACGATCAGGCCGTTGATGTGGGCGATGTCCGCAACCAGATAGGCGTCCACTTCATCCGCGATGGCGCGGAACTTCTCGAAGTCCCAGAGTCGAGGATAAGCCGTGCCCCCGGCGAAAATGACATTTGGCCTCTCTCGGAGGGCAATCTCGCGCAGGACATCGTAATCGAGCATCTGGGTTTCAGGATTCATTCCCGTGACGCCCTGCTCCAGATGGTAGCCGTAGGGGACGGACTTATAGAAGACGCCGCTGAAGTTAAGACTATAGCCATGCGTCAAGTGACCGCCGCTCTGAAGGTGCATGCCCATGACTTTATCACCCGGCTTCATCAGCGCGAAGTACGCGGCAAGATTGGCCGGAGATCCGCTATAAGGCTGAACGTTGGCATGGTCGGCTCCAAAGAGCGCTTTCGCCCGGTCTCGCGCCAAATTCTCGACCATATCGACCAGCTCATTGCCTTCATAATATCTCTTGCCAGGGTAGCCCTCGGAGTACTTATTGCAAAACACGGTCGACATCGCCTGCAGCACGGCTGACGAGGTGTAGTTTTCACTGGGAATAAGGCGAATGATCTCGGTCTGGCGTCTGGTCTCCTTAACGGTGAGTTCGTAGATCTCCGGATCGACGGAGTGCAGCAATTCGAACTGCGAAGCGGCGGAGACGAAGGGGACTTCGAGCGGGGCGCTGGCTCGCTCCGGCAATTCGGTCAGGGACATGGCGGCATTTTCTCCTTGCAGCAGCCGGCGATAGCACACCGATGTCGATTCGATGACCTCTTGCCGATGGGATAGGAACAGAATTGTACCCCTCCTCACCCTGGACTGTCAATTCAAAACGGCTATCTCCCTTGACAAATCACCCCGCAAACTGTAAACTGTTCCCACGGAACGTTGAGGGCCCATAGCTCAACGGCAGAGCGCCCGGCTCATAACTGGTTGGTTGCAGGTTCGAAACCTGCTGGGCCCATTCCGAGCGTTCAAAAATATATTACGCTCGTTCGGCTGTGAAAAAAAATTCTGCTGCCCCTTGCTTTTTTCTCCACTATTATGTAACCCTCTTTCTCAGGAAGCATGTGATCTCCTCGCAGGGGTCAGATCAACCTGCATATCCTCTTTTCGCCGAAAGCTTCCTCGCTTTCGGTCTCACACGGTTTTGGTCGCCCAGACGCCGCCTATTCGTAAATACGTCCCTCGTCGCGTACTTTCTTTGCTATCGCCGATGCTTTCAAAACATATCGTTACGCTAAACCAGCCGTGCCTGACTCGAATACAGCTGGCTCTCTATGGCCTTGCAGCCAGGATTCCAATCAAATGAAGACCCTAATTTCTCGACGTCACTTGCCTGTCTGCGCCGGATTGGCTGCGGGAGCCATGCTAGCCCTGACGCTCATGCCCGGACGTACGGTGCCCCAGCTTGTACAGGAGCCTGTTACTCACGACCTGCGTGAAGGCCATTTGACTAATATACGCCAACTGACGTTCGGGGGCCAGAACGCGGAGGCATATTTCAGCGCCGATGGCAAGCGA
>JANXLO010000595.1 GCA_025355115.1 Chthonomonadaceae bacterium | reverse complement strand
TCTGCTCGGCGCTGCGCATGGAGGCCGCGATCTGATGCGTCGGGATGTCGGCGTGCGCCTCGCGCAGTTCCCTGACGGCGGCCTGTGAAGCCAGGGTGACTTTCTCGCCGACGAATTTGCCGTCTCCCAGCTTGTTGTCCGCGACGACCGCGTTCAGGCGACCGAGGAAAATATTTACGTAGTTCGGCTTGGCAAGCATCGCTGCAAGATAGTTTTGGCGGGCCGAAAAGCCGAGCGTGAAGTTGATGGGAATGCCGTCGGCGCGAGCTCTGGCGACGCCGCAGTAGCCTTCCGGCGTGAGCGGAATCTTGACGATGAAATGCGTGGGGTTGATCGCATAGTAGAGCTGTGCATAACGAAAAGTTTTCTCGATATCGTTTCCGACAGCGGGATGCAACTCAACGCTAACGAGGGCGTCGAAGGCCCGAACCAGACGCAATGCGATCTGGCAGTTGACGACAAAAACGATGTCCAGCACAAGATCCGCATCGGATATCCCTGGCTCGACCTCTTTGATCCGGCGGGAGGCTTCCTTGATGAGGTCGTCCATAATGCCCGTTTGCACCACTTGGTTTGCGAGCGTGTTGTTGGTGGTGAGGGCGGTCATCTCGAGTCGCCAGAGTTTGCTGGCTTCGTCCAAATTGCCGGTGTCCAGCCAGAGCTGGGTACCCAATGCTCGAAATTTTGCCAATGCGGGATCGCTGGCGGGCGTAGGAACCCGCTCCGGCGCGTGCTTTACGTCGCGGGCCAGTTCAGCCAACAGCGCCTCTTTGCGGGTCAAGTTCAGCGTAGCAGTCATGCGAATATTGCTCCTTTCGTCTCTAGGTGTCCTGGGATTCTAACTTGAAATTGTCGAGCGTTCTTTCGACAATCATGCCATGTATCCCTTCTCCTCCGCAAAAATGCAGGGAGTTTCCACAATCGGCATGTGATTGGTTATCAATCGTAGCATATGGGGCAAATCGTCTATAAGCCGTACCAGGATTTGGTTCGGGGCAGCACCCAGAGGACGCCTAGAGCGATGCCGCCGATCGCAAAGAGAGCCATCGCAGACGGGCGGAGGTTGATCAGGACGAAGACAATCAGCACGGCGAGACTGGCCATCCACGCCCAGGTGCGCTGTGTCCACGTCGCCCAGGCGATGATGCCGAGCAGGACAGCTGCGGGGATCAGCAGCGCTGCGGAGAGAATCGGGCCGATGGATCCGAAGGCGGAGGCGATGTAGTTGGTGCCCTCCGCATTGGTCACGGGCTTGGCGGCGAAATTTGCAAGGACAGTTCGCAGCGGCCAGAACAGCGCGAAGATCACAATGGTTACGGTCATCGCGATCACTGCGACGGGGCGTGTCTGCAAGTCGGCAACCTGCGCCGCTAGCTTGCCCTGATGCGCCTCCCCTATCAGTTGCCCGCTGTAGGCGGTTAGCGGCGTCATGCAGTTTTTGCACAGCGACTGGTTGACATCGTTGGGGGTCCCGCAGTTGGGGCACTGAATAGTTTCCGGCATGATTCTCTCTTCATTCATCGCAGGCACGGCCGACAGCCGTGCCTCATCTCATTGGGTCAGGTCACGCTTGAGCTCTGCCCGTTCGAAAGCCAGAACCTCGCGCAGTCCTGCCTCGAGTGTGCGCGGGGCGAAGCCCAAATCCCGTTTCGCCTTCTCGTTGCTGCCCAAACAGGTGACTCCAGCAGCGATGCGAAGCCCTTCGCCGGTGTAGGCCTCGGGCAGCTTAACGAGGTAGCCCGCAACACTCATCAGCCCTGACAGGATCTTCAGAGGGAGCGGGCCGGGATGCAGGCGCGGGGGCTTGATGCCCGTGATCTTCTGCGCGATCTCCAGCGCCTCTATGATCGTGTGCGGCTCGCCGGCTATGATGTAGCTCTCGCCGATTTTGCCCTTCTCCATAGCCAGCAGGTGACCGCGCGCCGTGTCCTCCACGTGACCCCAGCAGAAGGCGGTCTTCTGCGGAGCAGTGACCAGTCGGCGGCGCAGGTAGGCGATGAATAGCCCGCGTATACCGCTCAGGTCGCCGGGGCCGTAGACGACTCCAGGCTGAACGATGACGATGGGAACATGCTCCTGCTGCATCTTCTCGACAACCTCGTAGTGCGCCTTCCATTTCGTCTGGTCGTAGACGCTCAGCCACGGGCCGCGATGTCGGTAAGTCTCGTTGACGACTTTGCCCTTGGTGTCCGAGAAAACCGCAAGCGTACTGGTGAAGACGCATTTCGGAATTTTGAGTTCCCGCACCATCTCCATCACATTGCGAGTGCCGTCCACGTTGATGTGATTGGCCGACTCTATCTCCGCCTTGCTCCGCGGCCCAAGTTTATACCAGCCTGCGATGTGAAAAACTCCGTCGACTCCGCGCATCGGCTCGCGCAGACTCTCCTTGTCGGTGACGTCACCTCGCAGCATCTCTACGCCCATCTCGCCGACTAGACGCGTCTTCTCCGGATTTCGCGCCACCGAGACCACTTCGTGCCCCTGCTCCCCAAGTTGCCGCGCCACCCATCTCCCAATAAAGCCCGTCGCTCCTGTGACAAAGTATCGCATCTTCGCGCTCCCTCCTAGACTCTATCCGTAGAACTGCTTTCCCGCCATACTCAGCTAGTTGAAGGACTTGATGATCAGCCTTCGAAAATTCATCTTCGCCACCTATTCCCGCCGTTATCCTCAGCCGACCATAGCCCCTGAATTGAGGATGGGTCTCGATTTGCGGCGCGCAGGTCAACTGGCCACTATTTGCGCGACGGCGGCGAAGTCCTCTTTGAGATGCGCATAGAGCGACTGGTAGACTTTGTGGAAACGGTCGTAGGCTGCATGATTGACCACGCACGGCTCAGTGGACTGCTGCACGTGTATCGTGGCTCGGCAGGCCTCCTCAATGGAGGGGTAGACCCCGGTTCCCACGCCCGCGAGCAGGGCGACCCCCAGCGCAGGGCCTTCGTCCACATTGATAACGACGTGCGTATGACCCGAAATGTCGGCCTGTATCTGCCTCCATATTTTACTGCGCGCGCCGCCGCCGGAGGCGCGCACCTGCCGAATTGGAAGATTCATACTCTCCATGATCTCGAACGAGTCACGCAGGCCGTAGGCGACTCCCTCAAGAACCGCCCGAGCGACGGCGGCGCGATCCGTGCGGCGCGTGATGCCAAATAGAACGCCGCGAGCATCGGGGTCTGCGTAAGGTGCGCGCTCCCCGGTGAGATATGGCAGGAATATCAGGCCTTCGCAGCCGACGGGAGCCTGCTCCGCCTCCGTGCAGATGAGATCGTAGGGGTCGCGATTCAGAGCGGCGGCAACGACCTTCTCAGGCTGGCAGTAGGCGTCGCGGTACCATTGAAGCGATCCGCCCGCCGAGAGCATTACGCCCATGAGATGCCATTTGCCGGGAACAGCGTGACAGAACGTATGGAGGCGCAGCTGTGGGTCCACGACGGGCTGATCGCTAAACGCGAACACGACGCCGGACGTGCCGACCGTCGAGGAGACGATCCCGGACTCGACTATGCCGTTCCCGACCGCGCCAGCTGCCTGATCGCCGCCGCCGCCGACCACCGGGGTTCCGACACGCAGGCCAGTAAGCCGGGACGCCGCCTCGGATATCCGACCCGATACCTCCTGCGACTCGTAGCAGCGCGGCATCCAGTCATGAGGCAGGCCGATGGCGTCCAGCATCTCCCAAGCCCATTCGCGCCTGCGCACATTGAACAGAGCGGTTCCGGAGGCGTCCGAGACTTCCGTTGCATACTCGCCCGTCAGCATGAAGCGCACGTAGTCCTTGGGCAGCAGTACCTTCCTGACCTTCGCGTACGTCTCCGGCTCGTGACTGCGCAGCCAGACGATCTTGCCCGCCGTGAAGCCCGTCAGCACAGGATTCGAGATGAGCTCGACGACCTTCTCCCGACCGACCGTTTCCGTTATCCAGTCGCACTCCGCCTGCGTCCGCTGATCGTTCCATAGCAGCGCGCGCCGCAGCACTCCGCCGTTGCTGTCCAGAAACACCGAGCCGTGCATCTGGCC
>JANXLO010000590.1 GCA_025355115.1 Chthonomonadaceae bacterium | reverse complement strand
TCCCGGCTGCCCGGCGGAAATTGTCGATTCTGCCTGTCTCCTCACACTGCTTCAACTGTGAAGGGATCGTCGTTACCCGATTCCGACGCAGACGTGGTTCCCAGAAAGCGTCTTTGACTGTCACGTCGGGGATGGCAACTGTTTGCCATGCACAGTTAGGACTTCGAGTTGTATCGACGACGAATGCCCGTTTTATATCTGATTCGCTCACTGTTCGCCTCCGAGTTGCTTTAAATGTTGCGAGACAATTTCAATGAAATAGGAATGCACCGTCGAGTCGTTCGTGAGCTCAGGATGAAAGGCTGTCGCCAGCAGATTGCCTTGCCGCACGGCTACAATTTTCTCGTTGTAGCGGCCCAACACTTGGACAGCAGTAGCCGCTTCAGTAATGTACGGCGCACGAATGAAGACGCCCCGCACTTCAGACTGAACCCCATCTTCACGAATGGTGAGCGGAATGTCCGCCTCAAAGCTGTCGATCTGCCGGCCAAAAGCATTGCGCGCGACGATCACATCCACCAAACCAAGCGTCGGCTGTTCTGGGTGCTGCTCAATTCCTTTGGCGAGAACTATAAGACCCGCGCACGTGCCATAGATCGGCATCCCTGCGGCAGCCCGCACTTGAATCTCCTCGTCTAAACCGGAACGCTCTAGCAGCTTTATGATGGTTGTGCTCTCGCCTCCTGGAAGTATGAGAGCGTCTGCCTGCTTCAAGTCGCTGGATTTCCGCACTTCAATCGACGGAATGCCGAGACGAGCCAGCATGTCACGATGTCTTTCGAAGTCGCCCTGAAGAGCTAGTATTCCGTACTGAGGCACTTGTTCACGATTCATGCAACTAGTATACCATGCCATCAAATCCTAAATCCGACGCAGACTCCGCATCTTGCTCTCCCATGATTCTCCCATGTCCGGCCACCGATATGCAGGCTTCGTCAAAAGAGGAAACCTAGTCAACGGTGTCGAACCGACTCCGCGATTGGCAGGCCGGACACTCGGTGCAATAGCATCCATTGTGTACCGCAGCGAGGGGAGAAGATATGGGACACAGTGCGTTGATAGTATGGGGCGGATGGGATGGTCACGAGCCCAAGGCAGTCGCGGAGATCATAGCGGAGTCATTGCGAGGAAAGGGCTTTGACGTCGAGCTGTCGGATACTCTCGATTCGTTTCTCGATGCGGACAAGCTGAAATCGCTCGACCTAATTGTGCCTGTATGGACGATGGGCAAGATCACTGGCGAACAGGTGAACGGAGTCGCAGCAGCGGTACGAGGCGGGGTTGGGATGGCGGGCTGCCACGGCGGCATGTGCGATTCATTCCGTGAAGCGACTGAGTGGCACTTCATTACGGGTGGGCAGTGGGTTTCACACCCCGGAAATTCGGGTGTCACCTACACCGTTCAAATCACGGATATGGGTCATTTCGTGACTCAGGGGACGAACGACTTTTCCGTTACCTCAGAGCAGTACTACCTGCACACCGATCCTGCGAACAAGGTCCTGGCGACCACCCGATTTCCCTCCCCTGGAGCGGACGGCCCTCATGTCGGGAACGGGCCGGTTGATATGCCCGTGGTCTGGACAAAAGTCTATGGGGAAGGGCGCGTGTTCTACACATCCCTCGGGCACAACGCCGCCACGGTCAGTGAGCCTGACCCGCTGCGCTTGCTGACCCGTGGGCTGCTCTGGGCAGCGCGAGCAGAGTCGCTCGCCTAGCGAGAGGAAGGCGGCGGCAGTGAGTTCTTTCACTGCCGCCGCCTTCTTAACCTGATGCCGAAGGTGGGGGTCGAACCCACAAGAGGTTGCCCTCAATGGTTTTTGAGACCATCGCGTATGCCATTCCGCCACTTCGGCCCTTGCCCTCCATTATACGCCAACTCTTTGAGTCTGTCAATCTCCCTCAGACGCAGTTCCGCCCTTAAATCTCGTACTGAATACTATGAAACCTCCCCAAGACGTCACCCCGATCCTGAAGTCGATCTCCGCCAAAAGACGCTTTCGCCTGTTGCCTGCATCGCGCCGCGGCAAGATTATTCTCCTCATTCTGACAGTCGCGCTCGCAGGAATCTGGGCGGACTATTTTCACGGAACAGGCTGGAGTCAGAACCTCAATCCAATCCTTCAGTACCATAAATTGCGCGGTGAAGACCTTTTTAATATGAATGAGGCCTTTTTTGCGCACGGAAACCGCACGCTGCTTGAGGTGGCACTCACGTTCGATGACGGCCCTCATCCTCAAAGCCGGCTGCAAATCCTCTCCATCCTGCGTCAGTATAACGTCCACGCCACTTTCTTCGACGTCGGCAAAAATATGCGCGCTCATCCAGATTTGCTGCTGCAGACTATCGCAGAGGGGAATGAAATTGCCAATCACTCCAACAACCATCGCCGACTGGACAGTCTAAGTGTCAAAGAGCGGCATCGAGAGATCAATGATGCTGACATCACCTACTTCATGATCACCGGTAAACACTTGACATTGCTGCGCCCGCCGGGCATGCGTTATAATCCTGAGATCATTGGTGACATTCGATCAATGGGATATGTGACAGTTGGTTACACAACCGCTTCTGGCGATTTCGACATCGCATCCTCCCCAGATACCATCGCAAACAAGACCCTGCATTGGATACAGAACGGAAGCATTCTGTTGCTCCACGACTATCCCGAGACCGCCATCGCGTTGCCTCGGATTCTGGAGACCCTGCGCGCTCGAGGCTTTCGGTGTGTCACAGTAAGCGAAATGCTAGACCACTTACCAGATCGACCCCGCAATGCGGCTGTCGAATTTCAAAATTCCAAGCAGTAAGCGCATAGCCGGCGGACTGATCTGCACGAAGGTCTTGCGTGGGGTGAAAATCGCTGTAGGGAACTTCTCCCTCGAATCCTACCGTATCTCGTGACAGGAGGCATTGGCAGAATGGACATCGCGAGGCTGTTGACAGGGACTGTGCGGAAAGATCGGCGTGAGTTCGACCAGCTAGTGAACAAGTGTCACCGGCAGGCGTATAACGTCGCCTTTCGCATGACCGGCAATGCCGCAGATGCCGAGGACCTGACGCAGGAATCCTTTCTCCGTGCCTATCGTTTTTTCGATAGATATGACAGAGGGCTCCCCTTCGAAAACTGGCTTTTCCGGATCATGTCTCGCGTGTTCATAGATGAACTGCGCAAGCGTCCTAAACTAAAGACACAATCGCTGGATCAGCCTTTATCAGGGGGAGATGACGGCTCGGAGTATGTGTTGGAGATCCCCGATTTTACTTCCAACCCTGAGCAGATGGCGCTCTCGCATGCGCTCGAAGAGTATCTTCAGACTGCCTTGAACGCGCTGCCGGAGGAGTTTCGAGTCTCCGTAATTCTTGCGGATATAGAGTGCCTATCCTACGAAGAGATAGCGGAGCTGATGAACTGCTCACTGGGCACCGTTCGTTCCCGCCTTCATCGCGGCCGCAAAATGCTACGGTCGAAAATACAGACTGCACAGCATAAGCAATCGCTGCTGACAGGAGACATCCGGTGAACTGCCGAAAAGTGAACCAGTTTCTCTCTGCCTACATGGACGGCGAACTGCCCGGAGTAGAGCATCGCCAAATTTACGAGCATCTCAATCGATGTCAAGATTGCCAGCGTGAGTACGATTCTCTTCTCCAGATGAAACGAATGCTCGGCTCCATGCGCACCGCTCACCCCGCTCTAGACCTGCAGACACGCATTGCTTACGCGATTTCGTGGGAGGAGACGCAGGAGGCGAACCGCACTCCCGATATGATTTTTATGCGTCTTCGTCTTGCTTTTCAGGAGTTCTTCGTCACACCGCAGGGGCTTGGCCTCGGTCTGCTCACCTTTCTTGGCGTCTTTGCCGTTCTCCATCAGTTTCCGCTGCCACTGGATAGAGCTGCAGACAGTTCCATCGATTGGCAAAAAACTCCGAATTCCATCTCGGAATTGACTGTTGGACTGGCCCCTTCCGCACAGGAGCGATTCGTATTGCCGCCCGTTCTGCGCACATCCTCCGCTATGCCCCAGGAGATATTCCAGGTGAGACCTGGAAGGGATCGAACCTTCGATCTCATACAGCCGTCAGAACAGCATTATGAACTGTCGAGCTGGAGAACCCGCTGATCCGCCGCCTGACTGAAGGCTGAAACTTGACCTGCCCAGCATCGTCATATCAGAGTAATCGTGAGCCAACACGATGCAAGCGAGGAGAGTTCCACAATGCGTGATCAATCGACTAGTTCTGCGATTCTTCCCACAATTCGACGCCCCTCCAATAGGAAGGCTGTCCTCTTCCCTTCTAACTACAATCTGAAGCGATGCCTCTCCTTTGGCGTGGCCTTCGCAGCTTTGTCAATGATCGGAGCTCCGCCTGCATCGGCTCAGACGACTGCAACCGGCAAGCAGGCCATCAGTGTGTTGGCCACTCTTCAGGAAGGCTTCGCCGCAGTTGCCGACTCCATCGAACCTGCTGTGGTCACCGTCTACAGCACGAAAATGATGCGGCCTTCCGATGAGTTGCCTCCCGGTCTCCATCCCCTGGAACGCAGTCCCAGACGTGCGGTCGGCACAGGCAGCGGTGTCATCATACGGAAAGAAGGCTGGATCCTCACGAACGACCACGTCGTCGGCGGCGCAGATAAAGTG
>JANXLO010000585.1 GCA_025355115.1 Chthonomonadaceae bacterium | reverse complement strand
TCCCCCTGTCCGGCGAAGTTGACGCCGATCTCGCCGCTCAGGCGCTGGCTAAAGCGAGCGCCTCCGAATATTTTGCCTCCAAATCCCGTGTTCGAGCCGATGAATAACCCGATTCCGAAGCCGCCGTAAAGGCGGAACGAGTCTGTCTTCGTCGGCGAAAAGTAAACTTCATTGATCGTCAGGGGAATAAGCGTCGAATTTCCGCCGAGATTGGCTGAAACGATTGCCTCCGCGTCCAGCCTGCCTACCCAGTTCTTGCCGAATCCCAGCGAGGGGATCGTAAGGTCGGCTCCGCCTACGAACTTGACGTTTGGTGAAATTGTCGCGCCAAGGCGGATGGCGAAGGGATAGCTGCGGCCGCCGATCACCACCGGCTCCTGTCCTTTTGTTGCGTTCATCATAAGCAGCTTCTTGTAGGAGACTGAGGCCGGGGATACGCCTGCGGAGGTGATCTGCGCAAGCTGCTGTGCAACTTGAGGCGTAAGAGTCACTGTCTTGATCGTTTCGTCCGCTCGAACTGCGCCACTGGAGGCGAGAAGCCCCGCTGTTCCGCACACTGCGGAGATTCCCCGCACAATTGCTGAATGGCTGAACCGAATCATGGTGATGTGAACCCCTTTGTCCTTGTGATTATTGGTAGTGCAGCGAACGTTTCCAGACCCTGGAGAGCGGTACGCATCCACCTCGGAGGCAAATGCTGCGCACACCCTGCGAAGCAGACGAGAGTTTCGTCAATTGTGTTCCCTGAACCTCGTGCTCGACTGCGGGTTTTCTTTCAGCGGCTGTAATCTTGAGATGACCAGGAGGGAAAACGAGCCCTGTTGCTTAACTTTCGCTCAACCATCAGGTAGGTTTGGCATGCTTGCTTCACTGACAATCGTAGCAAAAATGGCAGAAAACCAGAACGGAACTTCAATGAGTGTCCGAATTGGATTGCTTGGAAGTGGATTCGTATCGAATTTCTATATGCAGGGACTGCGCGATCTGGCGGGTTGGGAGGTACCCGTCGTCGCTTCGCCGAACGGGGAAAACGCACGGAAGTTCGCGCAGACCTGGGGCATTCCCGAAAGCACGACCGATATGGAGGGAACGATCGACCGACCCGACCTCGACCTCATTATTCTGGGCGTTCCGAACTATGTTCATAAAGACCTCGCGATACGATGCGCCCGCGCAGGCAAACACGTCGTATGCACCAAGCCGCTGGGCCGGAACCGGCAGGAGGCGAAGGAGATGCTGGAGGCGGTGCGAGCTGCCGGGGTAATGCACGGCTACGCTGAAACCGAGGTGTTCAGCCCTGCCGTCATAAAAGCGCATGAGTATGTGGCGAGGGGAGGCATCGGCAAGGTGCTCACCGTGCGATCCCGAGAGGCGCACTCCGGGCCTCATGGTGACTGGTTCTGGAATCGCGAGCTTTCCGGCGGCGGCGCGCTGCTCGACATGGGCTGCCACACCATCGAGGCCGCCCGCTACTTCGTTGGTAAAGACAACCCGGTCGTCGAGGTGATCGCCTGGGGAGACCGTTTGTTCCACCACGATCGCACCGACGCAGAGGACAATGCCGCGATGATGATGCGTTTCGAGGGCGGCCAGATGGCTATCTCGGAGCTTAGTTGGATTGCCCGAGGCGGCTTGGATCTGCGCAACGAAGTCTACGGCACCGAGGGCACAATCTTCACCGATATCACACGCGAGACGCCTGTGAAGGTGTTCTCCAGGCCAGGCGCTGGCTACGTCGTCGAAAAGGCTGACGCCGAGACCGGCTGGCTTTTTCCGCCTGTGGATGAAGCCTGGATCTACGGCTTCCGCGAGGAGATGAAGCACTTCCTGCACTGCGCAGCCACAGGCCAGACGCCTCGGGAGACGTTCGAGGACGGCTATGTCGTCAACTGCATACTGGATGCGGCCTACCTCTCCATGCAGACGAAACGCTGGGAGCGAGTCCAGCTTTGAAGCCACAGCCAGAGTCGAGAGGCCAGCCCGGAATGGATTTTTTTCTTTGAAGGAGAGGGACAGGCAGGAATTTGAACACTGGACGTGCAACTTGAGCAGGTACACCTTTTTCTACGCGAAACGCGGGAAAAAGTCGGTTCTCTGGAAACGTCTGGACGCAGAGTCCCGCTCTTTCCCTATCAAACGAGGAGGCATTTACGTGAAACGGATTGGAACAATTTTGGGCATAGCCCTGCTGATCGTGCTCGGCCTGGCAGCATCGCCAAGCACTGCCCGCGCTCAAAGTGATGCGGTACCCGAACTCTCGCGCGACTGGGCTGTCCGCATCGGCATGTACGTCTACAACAGTAAAACCACCCGCAACGCTCAGGGCGAAGTGGGCATAAGTGGCATGGTTGAGCGGCGCGTGTTCAAGGGCGAGAAGTACGACGTGTTCGTTGGCATCGGCTACAACGGGTTCGACCGTGTCTACAGCGTACCGGCACAAATCTCCCTTATCGCGCACAAAGCCAATCTGCGCTACGGCGCGGGAGCAGGCTACTCCTTCAACAAGAGAATCGATGGCAGCGGGTCCAACGGAACCGTCCTCTCGCTGATCCTGGGGTACACGCCCATTCACGGCAAAAACCCCGTGTCTGTGGATCTTCGGTACTTCTTTATCGGAGGCTCCTCCAATGAACTCGATGGCTACAGCCTGACCATCGGCTCACAGTTCTGACCGGCAGCTTTCCTCGATTCGAACGGGCGGGACCAGTAATGGCCCCGCCTCTCCATGTCGGCTGGATACAGATAGACTTGCCGCCGTGCATCACGTACAGTTTGCCATCGATGGTATATAGGGCCTGCTAAAGCAGCCTATGGCATAGCGCATCCATGCATCCGAGCGGGATGTAGCCTTATCAATTTGCGCTCAGGAGTTTGCTCGCCGATGAACACTGCAAAGACGCCTCATGTCGTCGATCTCGCCTTCTGGACACGCCAGTGGGATCGACTGACCGACAACGCCCTTTCCGCACTCTTCCAAATCGTTGCCATACTAGCAGCCTATTTCATTTTGCGATGGCTGCTCAACCGCGTGTCGGATGGCATTCTGGGTGGTTTCCTGGCGCGAGAACAGCGCCTCGGCCTGTCGGAGGAGAGAGCTGGCCGCCTGCAAACACTGCGCGGACTTTCGCGAAGCATTCTGGGCTACGTGCTCTTCTTCGTTTTCGGAGTCCTGCTTTTCAAGGCCGTCGGGTTCGATATCATGCCCTTTATTACGACGGCGGGGGTTATAGGACTGGCGATAGGCTTCGGCGCACAGAAGCTCGTGAAGGATGTCATCTCCGGGTTCTTCATCATCCTTGACAACGTATTTGTGATTGGGGATACCGTCGCGATTGGAGCAGTGACCGGGCAGGTGATCGAGATGGGAATGCGCGTCACCAAGATACAGGACGCCACCGGTCGCCTCTACATTCTCTCCAACGGCGATATCGCCACTGTGACGAATCTGTCCCGCAACCCCGTCGAGGATTTTATCGAAGTGGCGGTGGCCCCTGCCACAAGCTTAGATCATGTCATCGCCATCATCGATCAGACAGGCAAAGACCTCTTCGCTCACACCGGCGTCCATCACTTGAAAGCTCCGCCCCACGTTCTCGGGATTACCGCTTTCACGGCCCTCTCGGTTACTTTGCGAGTGGGGGTAACATCCGATCCCCGTGGTCTGCCTGCTGAGCAGATGCGCGTCCGGGCCGCAGTCCGCGAAGCTCTACTTGCGAAAGAGATCGTGATTGCCTGATGTCCGCGCAA
>JANXLO010000543.1 GCA_025355115.1 Chthonomonadaceae bacterium | reverse complement strand
TGAAAGCCCAATCCAGCCCGCGCCGATGCAATAGGTAGTAGATGTTGCTGGCGGGGTAGAGTACCGGCAGCAGGAAAAACAGAGGATTGAACAGCGTCTGAAGGATGTATTTGACATCCTGGTAGAAGAGATTGAGGGCGGCAAACCAGAGCGACAGACCGGTCACAAGCAGTGCTTCGAGAACGATCAGCACGGGAAACCATACGATGGTGGGCAGCACTGGGATGTGAATCCCAAGAATCCGCGCAACGACGTAGAAAGCGGTAAAATAGAAGCCCCACCCAATCAGGAAATGGATGCCGTTGCTTATAACATAGGCAAGGGGAATTATCTCGCGCGGCATATAGACCTTGCGCAGAATGCTGAAGTTGTTGAGAAGCGATTGACAGGAGTCGAGGCAGGCAGCGGTGAAGAATGTCCAGGGGATGATCCCGCACAGCAGGTACGCAGAGTAGCTGGGGGTGTGAACGCCCACGATGCTTCGAAAGAAGAAGGTATAGACCACCACGGAGATCAACGGCGGCATGATGGACCAAAAGACGCCGAAAACAGAGTTCTTATAGCGGATTTTAAGCTCGCGAATGACGAACTGTCGCAGAAGGTAGCGAAAACGCCACAGTTCCCTCAGCTCCTCAAGCATGGGAATCGTTTTTCTCATCCGGAGCTTCGATGGCGGCAGTTCTTTGATGAGCAGCCTCAACATCCTCCGGTCGGGCAGGCTCAAGCAGTGCGAGCAGAGCGGCGCGAGGAATCAGGACTTTGCGCTTGCCCGCGATGCGGAATGCCTGCAGCCGCCCCTGCCGAATATAGGAGCGTATCGAAGACTGACTGACCTGTAGATACTGCGCAGCCTGCTCCACGGTCAGCAGTTCTCTGGACTCGACATCCATGCATGTGCCTCGTTCTGAAAGAGCTCGGTCGCGCCCTGGGAGCGTGGGGCTCCGGGCCGACAGAGGAATAGCGTTTTCGGTGGCTAACAAGGTAGAGTATACAAAATACCGCCAGAGATTGTCAATAGTTCACAGAAACCGACTTACAATTGCCGACAGCCGGAGAAATGGAAGCAAGTGATCGCAGGCATAAAATTCAGGGGAGCATGGACGCTGATTTTGCTTTTCGCGGTCACAAGCGGGGTCTGCGGCCAGAGTACCGCCCCTGCGCTTCGGCGCATTCTAGTGGTGCCGCCGCCCCAGGCGGACCCCGCTGTGCAGAAATGGATCGACACGCAGCGTGAGGCAAACGTGAAAAAACCGCAGCACGGGGGACTCTTTACAATGTTCTCCAACCAAAAGCCCGCTCCTGCGTCTGCAAAAGCGTCCCCGACGAAAAAGAAATCGGGAAAGCAGGCGCCTGAGCCCGAAGTGACGGATCGTCAGCTTTCTTCCCTCAGCAACACCCTCCTTTTTGACCGACTGTCGCAGCGTCTGCGGACGCGTTTTCATCTGAACGTTCCGACCGAGGCAGAGGTCAAAGCAGGCGGGGCATCACTCCACCTCGCCGATGCGGGCAGTGCAAGCCCGGAGATGCTGAACCGGCTGGCGAAAGCCCTCGACTGTGATGCCATTCTGATCGCAAGGGTGAATGAGGCAGACCAAAGAGAAGGGTCGGCCCGAGCCCTTACCCTCCACGGCACCGTGCAGGTTCTGTTGCCGGAAACTTCCGGGCAGGCTCCGGCTCCTTCCACGGGCAGACGGCGGACTCGCCGAATGAGATCGTCTGTACCTCCTTCTGTTTTTCATATCCTCGGAACTGCGTCGGCAGGGCGAGTTCTCTTTCACAATGAATATCGTCGGACAATGACTCAGTTGGCGTTCGATGCTGCGGAGCACGCCGCCGCAGCCGCGGCGCATTCATTCTGGACGGGCGAAATCTCCCCCTTTACCGTGATGGGAGAACGTCTTGCCCTGCTTCCGGTTCCCGCCCCGGCTCAGGCAGACGCGCTGCTCTTCACGCCCGAAGGACGGCGTGTCTCTTCTGCCGCTGTGCGCGATTTGCCAACGGATATGTCCACTCAATTTCGGCCTGACATCACGCCCTTCAGAGGCACTGCCGTCGTGGACGCCGAATCGGTACGCCGAATTCTCGCCGAGGAAGGCATGAGCGCGGAAGGACTGTGGAGGCAAGATCAGCCTGATGTCCTCCGGGTACAGGCACTCGCACGGCGTCTTGGCTGTACTTATGTGCTTATGGCCCATATCACGGAGATTGAACTACAGACAGGCGTCCCGGACGTCGCCGAGGCTTTCTCTACACGTGAAGCGCGCGCAGAGGCGTTTGGAGCGATGATCCGAGTAGCGGACGGAGCCATCCTCTGGCAGGATCGCGCCACGGCGACCATGACCCTTCACCCCACGGCAGACAGAAAGCCGGCTTCAATCGACCGACAGGCTGTCGAGGACGCAGAGCATTTCGCCTTGAGCGACCTGAACCGTCGCTTTAGCGCCTACCGTGCCCGCTTCGAGGACTAACACATTGCCTTCGTACACCGCAACCGGCCTGGTTCTGCATCGGCTGAACACCGGCGAGACCGACAAAATACTGACCCTCTATACGCGGGAACAGGGGAAGCTTTCGGCGATTGCTAAGGGGGTAAGAAAGGCCGGAAACCGAATCAGCGGCGCGACCGAGCTGTTTACGGAGACGCGCTTTCTGCTCGCGACGGGCAAATCCCTTGAGGTCGTCCAGCAGGCTGAAATCCAGCAGACATTCCCCGGCATTCGCCTCGATCTGGACAAGATGGCGCGCGCAACATATCTGTGTGAACTGCTCGACAGACTGACGGCCGAGAGCGACGCGCTGCAGAGCGCGGAGATCTACGATCTTACCCTGTCAGCGCTCTACCTACTCCAGAGGACCGACTCCTATCCGGATGCGGTCGTTCATGCTTACGAACTGCGGCTGCTTGCAGCAATAGGTTATGCGCCTGCACTGGAGAACTGCGCCCGATGCGGTGAGCCGCTCCAAGGCCGCCAAGTGGGCTTCAGCCCTGCGATAGGAGGCGCGCTGTGCAACGCAGACCGTTATCGCGCCGACGATGCACACCCGCTCTCCTTCGACGCCCTGAAACTCCTCCAGACTCTCGCATCGACGGAGCCGGAGCAGCTATTGTCGCTACAGCCCGCTCCCCGCACCGCCGGTGAAGTGGTCCGTGCCATGCGCTGGTACATCCGCTATCGCTCCGACCGCGACCTCAAGAGCCTGACCTTCCTCGATACCCTCCGGATGACTCCCTGAAGCGTTCAGTTTTCTCTATTGTGCTATCAAACGTTCAGTAGAGGTCGCCTAGGCCGGTGCTGAGGGCTTGGCCCGCAGGGCCGCGCGCGAAGCTTCGAAAGAAGGGGAACGCCTTTAGGCGGAGGGTGAAATAGATTTGGCGACTGTTCCCGCTGCTAAAGCCAATGGGACTTTCGGAGTAGGTGAGCGAGGCGGTCATGCAGTCCCAATCGTGTGTGACCTGGAGGTTGCGACTCTCGAACATCTTGGAGACGCCGTTATAGCGCCACAGGCCCTGTATGCGCCATGTCCGGCCCACAGGGAAGCGGTGGCGATCGCCGCGATACGGAAAGTTCTCGGAATCATGGTGTCTCCAAATCGGCCGTTGTACCGCAACCCGAGACCGATCGGCTGTGCCGATTGCTTGCGCGAGCGCCGCGCGTCATGATCCCGATCCCGACACGTCTTCGCACTTCGAATGACAGCGACAGACGCCGACCACGCACCTGAACGCCATCAAACTGCCAAGCGGCCAGTATAACAACTTCATTGGGGGTGGCGTGGTTGCACGCTGCCCAAAGCAGAAGATCGTGCTTCGGTCTGACAGCCTTGAACAGTATGGCGACGAGGGACGTTTCTTTTTCATCGGCCATGTGGACTACGTGGAGCCGCGCCTCAAGCTCAGGTCGGAGTTCCTCACGTACTTTCAGCGTGAAGAGCGCCTGCTCGCCACGCTCAGTGTAGACGCAAAGCTCCCCAGCGGGTCCACGCTCAAGGGACCATCACTGGATTTCTTCCGCGCCATTCC
>JANXLO010000515.1 GCA_025355115.1 Chthonomonadaceae bacterium | reverse complement strand
GGATCACACAGCACGGCTTCGCGCTCAACGTCTGCACCGACTTGTCCCACTTCGACTTTATCGTCCCCTGCGGAATTCATGACTACGGAGTCACTTCCCTCAGCCGTCTGCTCGCCCGTCCTGTCTCGTTGGACGAGGCTCTTCTCCCCGTCGTGAAGGCCTTCGCAGAGGTATTCAGCCTCACTCCGGAGAATGATGATTGCCTGAAGTTGAATTTGTCGTTATAGACCAATCGTAGGCAGCGTCGCTGCTCGAAATGTTTAAGGAGGCTGGCTGTATGTCGGTGGAGAATGTGAATCTAACTCGTCGGGGACTGCTGCGAGCCGCTTCGCTCGGGGCATTGAGCCTCGGCGCGACGGCGGCAGGTGGCCAGGAGAAGGCGGAAGCTCTCAAGCCGGACGCGCCCAAGACGGAAGACCGCAACAGCAATAAGTCCCTGCCGCGCCGAAGGCTGGGCCGCACGAATATGATGGTGACCACCATCGGCTCTGGAGGCGCGGGGATCACGGGGCCGGAAATCCTCCATCGGGCCATCGACAAGGGCATCAACTACATCGACACCGCCCCGGCGTATGGCGACAGCGAAGATGTCTTCGGAGAGGTGATGAAGACCGACCGCGATAAGGTCTTTCTCGCGACGAAGTGGGTGGTTCTAGGCGATTGGACGATGGAGCAGTGCCTCGAGTCGCTGAACCGAAGCCTTAAGAAGCTGAAGACCGACCATGTCGATCTGCTCCAGATGCACAGCGTGGACACCGGGCCAGGCATCAAAGGGACGCCGCGCGACGGCTACGTCCGCATCGACAATCCCAACCTCCACAAGGCGATGGAGAAGGCGCGAAAGGACGGCAAAGTGCGTTGGTTCGGGGTCTCCTCGCACAACCCGCAGCGCAAGGATCTTTTGAAGTACGCCATCGACACCGGCCTCTTCGATGCCATCCTCGTCGCCTTCAATCACCTGAACTTTGAGCAGAGCGGAATGCCGGAGCTGCTGGCGCATGCCCATAAAAAGGACATTGGCGTGATCGGCATGAAGGCGAGCGCTGGCAACGCGACCCTCAACGTGCCCAATGTAAAGCCTCTCACGGCGCAGCTTGCCTGGATTCTCTCCAAGGACATTCAGACGGTCATCAACTCCAAAACGGTCTTCAACGAAGACCTTCAGGACGCCTGCCTGGCCGCCGCGAAAATCAAGCTCGCGCAGGCCGACCGCGACACATTGGAGCGATATGCCGCCGCTGTGCATAGCGACTACTGTCGCGGCTGCGGTCATCTCTGTGAGTCGGCCTGCCCGGCGGATGTCCGCATCGCCGACATACTGCGCTTCGAGATGTACCACAGAAACTACGGCGGCGCTCATCAGGAGCTCGCCCGCACGTCGTATGCCGAGCTAGCGACCGATGAGCGCGTGCTGCACTCCTGCCACGACTGCCGAAAGTGCGAGGAGGCCTGCCCCTACACCCTGCCCATCGTCGACAAGCTGCACTACGTCGAGCGTGAACTGGCCTGATAAGGAGTGCCGCATTGATTGACAAGGAGTTTCTGAAGACGCTGACGGAGGTGCCGTCAATCGGCACGGCCTGCCTGCCCGCGCTGAATCTGCTGGCGGCCCGCTTCGGAAGCGGCTACGAGCGGACGTTCGTCTCCGACGGGTTCTGCCTGTTCCAAAAAGCGGGCGCCAGCCCTTCCGCGCTGAAAGTGCTGTTCGTGGCTCATGTCGATGAGGTGGGCGGCTGCGTATACGGCAAGCACACGGATATCGGCTTCCTCACGCGTGCCTGGGGGAACGACCCGGAGGTTTTCGCCGGGGCGGAGCTTCAGGCCTTCGACTATCTCGCGGAGAGCGGGGCGGAGGCATTTGACGTACAGGGCGAGGTGGCGGAGGTCAAGGGCGAGGAGCGAATGCTGCTCTACGGCGAGTCAATCCGTCCCTACCGAACTGGCTGGACTTTCCGGCAGGAGACCTCCTACGATGGCGATACGATCGATGGCAAGGCGCTCGACCCGCGCGTCACGGCCTACGCGGTGATGGAGGCGACACTGGCCCTCAACACGCCGGAGGTCGGGGCGCTGTTCGTTATGGCGGAGGAGTGCGCAATGGACGTCGCCCGTAAGGCCGTGACGTTTCTTCAGGCGAACGCGCCCGGGCTGCAGCTTATCGCCAATGCCGATGTTCCCGGCATTCAGAATATCGGAGAGGGGAAGCTGGAGCTGCCCGCCATCCGCATCTTCGAGGGCCGCAATTTCATCGACCCCATGTTCGGAATCCGCGTCGCCGAGGTGATGGAGCGACAGGGTTTGGAGTTCCATCTGTCGGCGGCACGCAGCGGCAGCCAGACTCTGCTTTTCTCGCCGCTCGCCCCCACGCTTTCCATCGCCCTGCCCAGCCAGGGCGTCCATCTCCCCCGCGTCCTGATGAGCCTGGAGGGCACCGACCGGTGCATCGCACTCCTTAAAGCCATAGGCGCAAACGCCCTCGACGGCCATCTCCACTTCCCCTCCCGCCTCGCACTATGAAAAAATACACAATTTCGAGATATGGCAATCCTCGCGGGACTAGCTTAAGTTCTTTTAATTTCGGTTTAAGACGGCTTTAAGGTATGAGGGGTAGAGTGAAAGTGTAGAGTGGCGGACTGTCCGTGCCATTTCGCTGCGCTCTTTTACCCTCAATCTGGACTTCTTAGGAAACCGAACGCCATGGCCGTATTTACGCCCACCTCGATGCCCGTCGCTGCTGACGAAACGCGTCCGCGCCGCCGTTTTCGCCCCGCTCTTCCGCTCCTGCTGGTCATTCTTTTGCTGGATACCGCTTACCTTACCATCGCGAACCATGCCTCTGGGCCGCCGCGAATCCCGTTCTCTGCTTTCGCCTACGAAGGCTCTTTGCTGCTGCACCTGGGGCTGGGTGTAGCGGCAGTGTGGGCGCTGGCAAGGCGGATAAAATTCATTTTGCAGGCGTTTCGAGAGCGGCAGGGTGCAGCCGCCGTGTTCGGCGCGTTGACCGCGTTTGCGTTCGCGCTCTGCCTTGTAACCGGGCTGGCGTTCCTCGGGATCGGGTTCCAGTTGCTGCCGCTGAATGCACGGCCGCCGATGCTCCGCCTTCACGAAGTCGCCACAGTTGCGTTTCTCGTGTTCGGAGCGGTCTGGCTGATTCTTCGCGCCCGCAAGGCCGTCGAGGGAAATCCGGAGCGTACGCAGGCGCGCGTTGCGCTCAGGCTAGGGCTGCTTTTCGGAGCGCCTTTTGTCCTCCTTCTCGCCTACACCATCTACGCTCCCACCAATGCAAGCCGCATCGTGAACCCCTTTGTTCCGCCCATGACGGCGTCGGATGAGGGCGACGGCAAGGACGGGAAGTTTTTTCCGGCCTCA
>JANXLO010000449.1 GCA_025355115.1 Chthonomonadaceae bacterium | reverse complement strand
CAGATGCGAAGGCGGAACAAGTGGTGCAAAAGGAGCGCGATCAGGCCGCAAAAGAGTCCGGGCTAAGCCGTGACTATTTGCAGGCCAAAATGCTGCTCGGCAAAGCAGGCAAGCTAGGATTCGTGACGTTCAACAAAGTGGAGTTGGCGCAACTGGAGGGTCGGAAACCAGCGGGCGGCAAGCCCGACGATCTTGGTGCGCTTCATCGTTATCAGTTCGGCTACACAGGCAGGACACTGCAATTCAATCTACTCGATCAGTCCATTGGCAACCATTTTACTAGGCTTGCCGACCTTTCCGATGTGGATCGTGTTCAGCTTGGAAATGAGCGCGGCCTTGCGCGCCATCAGTTCGGTCTGGCATGGCAGCTGAACAAGCTGTCTAAGCTGAGCGTGACAAGCTTTAAGGTAGGCGCGGTCGGAGAGGCGATCAAAGAGGCGCTGAACTCCGCGGAGAACGCGAAAAAGGACACGAAAGCGGCGGCCCGAATTGCCGCAGCCGGGCTAAGCCGACAGAATGTTTCGATTGAGACTAAAGGTGTCTCGCTGGCCGCGAACTTCGCCGCCACCGACAAGGATTTTTCGCGCTCCGCCGACCTTGCTCTGCCGGATGCCGACAAGCACATCATCGAAACGGAGCGGGGCTATAAGCGTAACGACTACACCGCCCACTTCGCCGTCGTCAAAGGGCTTACATTCGACGGGACGCTCTATAGCGCCGCAAATGCCGTCGACAAGCTGAGCCATGACACGCATAAATTCAACTTCCTTTATGCGGTGAGCAAGGTTACCAATTTCGCCTACACGGACGACAGCGATATCGCGACTGCGGAGGGAAAGCGCAACGGCCTCCAGCATAGCCTGCTCACATTCGATCAGAAATTTGGCAAAGGTTTCCTGCTCAACCTTTTCCGCGATGAATCGGCGACCTACGACAAAGGCGTTGAAAAGCAGGGTACCGCCACGGATTTCCTCCACTTCGAAACTCCAAAGGCGCTGCGCAACGGCCTGAGCTTCGACGAGAAGCGGCTTGTCTACACCGACAGCAGGTATGAGAACAGCACCAACCTGAATGTTCATGTGAAGCCGTCCGACAGAATAACCTTCTCCTATTCAAGGCAGGAGGTAGATCGCGGCCAGGACAAATATGAGGACATTACCTCGGGCGGCGACAAGCTGACAAGCGACAAAAAGTCGACAGGTATCCCCGCACCTTCTGAATCGACGGACACATTTGACCTTCAGTTCCAGGCCAACAAGCAGTTCTCCATTGTAGCCGGGCTGTCGCAGAGGGATACCACCGACAAGAAAGACGGCGATGTTGTAAAGTTTGGGCTGCAAGGCGAGCCGATTAAGAACTTCTCGGTCGCCGCCAGCTTCAATGAAATTCACGACAACGCGAAGAATACCAAGGACGTGGCGGACGTCGCGATTAGCAACGCGAAGCCATTCTGCCTTGGCCCGCTGTCGGAGATAACCTTCACTGCGCGCTACGCCTCCCTGAACGATCAGCGCAAGCAGCAGAACGAGACGATGACGGGCCGCGCCGCCTGGAAAATTTGGAAGAACGAGTTTCTACTGGACTATAGCGGACTCTCCAAGCAGGATGGAACGAGCACAATCTCGCGTCTCTACCAGTTCAAGACCGACCCGAATCCGAAAAAAGTGTTCCACGGCTCCTTCCTCTACAAGGTGCGTACACTGGCGACGGCAGAGGAAAAGCTGATCCGTCGCTTCACGGCCGACTGGCGCTTCGGCAAGGCCACCAATTTCGTCTACACCTACGGAACCCTTCCTGAGGATGACAAAGGCAATCTGACGCCGCTAACCACGGCGGATGTCGCCTTCAAGCATGCCTGGAAATCCACCTTGACCTCGCAGGTTTTCTACAGGCTCAGCGACAATCAGGCCACCAAAGTAGCGACTAGTTCCTTTGGTTTCGGTGTGGATACAGTCTTCTCCCGCAGCGTGAAGTTCAGCCTTGCCTACAGCAAGGAGATCAACGGGCAGGCCGGCAAATACGACCACTCCGACCATCTCCATGTAGCCCTTGACCACCAGCTAAACGCTGACCACTTCCTCACCATCTCCGCTGAAATTCGGAGCCACGACAGCAAGAACCTCCAGGACGAAATCCAAACGAACGTGGACTTCCGTTCGAAATTTTAGCTCGCACCGTGATGATTGATGTCGTTGGCCTCTTCTGATTTGCTCGCTGTTTTTCCGGCGCAGCACTGGAGGATTCTGGCTCGAGCGCAGGGAACACTAACGTCAGACTGAAGAGCACTTCACGCGGAGGCGGGATCACGTATGGCGGAGAGAGATGGGGATTCGGAATCGATGCTGCGTGAGGCACTGCAGCAGATAAGACTGGCGCGGCAGGCCCTCAACGAAAAAGTGGTTCTGTCTGTGCAGCGTCGCAATCAGCTTCAGGACGAATGCACTGACCTGGAGCGCGTCATCGCGGATATCGAGACGAAGACTGCAAATGCGGAGCGTCTCAACAAGACGGAAACAAGTGCAGGGCTTCGCTTCGAACGCAGGAGGCGCGAGGCGGAGCTTGCGTCGTTGCGCGAGAGGCTCCATGAAGCGGCAATCATCGCTGAGAGCGCGAAGCGGAGCCTGCCTGAAGAGGAGGCGCGTCTGCTTCAGCAGGTCAATGTGCTTCAGACGCAACTTGCTCACACTGCCGCAGATCTAGTGCAGTCGCCAGCCGCCGCTGACTTCGCTTCTCCGTCCGAGGAGATGTGGCAGCGTGCTTCAGATAAAATACGTGACCTTGGCCGAGAAGCCTCAGCACGCGAGGAGATCGCCTCCATCCGCGCAGGCCGTCCGCTCCCTGGCTCCCTCTACGCGTCCACCGGCAACACGATCTCTCATGATGAGAACGCGGAGCGAGAGCTCACTGCTTTGGAATCTCATCTTGGAATAGCCAGCCCCACTGTAAGTGGGTCTACTGACGCCGCCGGCTCGAATACCCGATTTCTGGAGCTTGACGATCTGCCGTCGGGCGCAAATACAGGGGCAACACCTGCTGCCAATTCTGGGCATGCATCGGAATCAACAGTTGCCGTCGCACCGCAGAAGGTCGCGGAATTTCCCGCTTTTGAAGTCCTCATCAAACCCCGTCAAGGAGAAACCTCGAACATGGATCCGACTCAGCGAGTTCGCGTCGCCGCAATCGGGAACGGCAATATTTTTCGGGGTGCGCATCTGCCCGCCTATCCCGATCTAGCCAGTGCCCAGCTTGTCGCCTTCTGCGATCCCGACACGAAGGCTCACGAACAGACGCGCAAGCGCTACAACGGACTGGTCGACTCGAAGATCGCGCAGTGCAAGGAGCGCGGGGACGCAGAGTCGATTGAGCGCCTGGAGCGCGATCGCGAGCAGGTGAAATACTATGAGGATATCAGTCAGATCATTTCCGAGGTGAAGCCCGATCTCGTCGACATCTGCACTCAGCCGCTCCTCCATGCACCGCTCGCCATTCAGGCTCTTGACGCGGGCATCAACGTCATGTGCGAGAAGCCACTATCCCGCAGCTGGCTGGAGTCGGAACGTATCCTCGCCGCGGTAGAGCGCTCCGGCAAATTTTACCAGCACAATGAAAACTGGCTGTTCGAGCCCGACTACTACACTGTCAAAAAGCTGGTTGATTCAGGCGCGATCGGGGAACTCGTCATGATGTTTCTGACGCAGGCGCACGGCGGCCCGGAGGGAAATCCACGCTTCTGGAACTCCGACTTCGGCGGGGGAGGGGCGCTGCTGGACAACGGAATTCATGCTATAGGCGCAGCCTGGTTCATCGCCGGGCTTGAGAAAACGCCGACGCTCGTCAAGGCCGCCGCGCCGTTCGGGATGAGCATCCGAATGCCGAACAGGATCATCGACGGGAGGTTTCATCAGGTCATGGTGGACGACGACGCCCACATCCTGATTCGCTTCGAGAATGCAAAGAGCGGAGCCTGGAGCACCGCCCATGTCGAGGGCTCGTGGAGTGAGCAGGATTCCCCTGACACCGCCTACATTGGGACAACTGGCTCGATCAGGATGCTGGACGAGGACGGCAAGCGCTTTGCCGTCATCACGGATTCGCACGGCCACGAGAGCCGTCGCATTCGCGTCAGCGGCTCCAACTGGCAGCACTGGCCATCCTCGTTCTACGGCGAAATCCAGAACATGGTCGAGTGCGTCCGCAACAGCGTTCCCTCTATCATGACGGCGCAGTTCGGAGCCGATTGCTCCGCAATCGTAGGGGCCTCCTACCTCTCCGAAAAGGATGGAAAGCGCGCAGTGTCGCTCGACGAATTCCGGCAATTCGCGCACGGCATTGCAGATCGATACCCGAACGACACGACCGGAGCGGACAATGCCCTCGTGGACGCGCTTCTCTCAGCCGTTCGCGACAAATTGCGATAGCATCCATTGCCCTTTGCCCCTTCCAATGGCAAGAAGTGCAGCTCAAGAATTCCGCTCCAATAGTCTTGGGCGATGATTATGTGCGCTCGACGCGAATCAGAGTGATCAGCACCTGGAGTGGGATATCACCTGTGTTCACGATCCGGATTGAGCTGCCAGCAGGCTCATAATACAGAGTTCTAGGAACGAGATCCACGTCCTTCGTGCCGTTCACGGTCATTGTCCCGTGCCCCTCCTGAGGAACCAGAACCACTTCGAATCGCTCGTGAGGATGCGCCGGCAACTCCTGGTTGGGATTGAGCATTAGCAGTATCGCTTCACTCTGCGCGCCTTTGAATACGCTTTTTACGGCGAATCGATCATCGTTGTACTCAACCAAGTCCTTCAAAACTATCTGCATTTTGTTCTCCTTCTGTCGGACGAGCGAACTGTTTTGACGAGGCGCACGGCTGCACCGGAGGTCAAGGCCGGGATCAATTATTTCGCCTCATGACGGTAAAAAAACACCTTGGCCGCCTCGGCGACAACGACGTAGAACACCATGATGATCGCTAAAGCAACAAGGAATAGCGGAGAGACCGGCGTAAATCCCAGAATGCCTGCGAGCGGTGTATAGGGTAGAAGAAGAGTTGCAACGACCGTTGCGACTGTCGCGATCAGGAGATACTTTCCAGGCCGGCTGCGGTAGAAGGGCTTCCGGGTTCGAATGACGAGCACGATGAGCGCAGCGGTCACCACGTTCTCTATGAACCACCCGGTTCGGAACTGCTTGGGATTGGCGTGAAGCACAAAGAGCAGAACCCCGAAGGTGAGATAGTCGCAAAGGGAGTTGGCAAGGCCGAACACCATCATGAATCGGCGGATGAACCCGATGTCCCAGCGGCGGGGCTTCTCTACCATCTCGTTGTCCACGCTGTCCGTGGCGATTGTCATTTCCGGGAAATCCGTCATCAGGTTCGTTAGCAGAATTTGCGTCGGAAGCAGAGGTAGAAACGGCAAAAGCAGGGAGGCGCCCGCCATGCTGAACATATTGCCGAAGTTCGCGCTTGTCGCCATGAAGACATACTTGAGTGTATTGGCGAAAGTGATCCGGCCCTCGCGAACTCCATTCTCAAGCACCGCTAGGTCCTTCTTCAGCAGCACGA
>JANXLO010000416.1 GCA_025355115.1 Chthonomonadaceae bacterium | reverse complement strand
TTCCGGCCTATCAGAGACAGGTACTGCGAATGTACCATACCGAGGGTAAGTCCTACGAGGAGATCGCTGAGACGACCGGCCTATCCATCGGCACAGTTAAGTCCCGCCTGAACCGTGCACGGACAATGCTCCGCGAGCGACTCGCGCCCTTCCAGGAGACTCTTCTCGCGGCCTGAACCAATATTTGCAAAAACGCCCCCTCCGCCATCGATGGCGGAGGGGGCGTTTTTACGTTGCTGCCCTACGCGCTGCTCGTGGAGCCAGTCGATGAAACGGCAAAGCGATTCGGAGGCCGCTGAACTCAGGCGCGCGGATGTGCTTTGCGGTAGACGTCCTTAAGACGATCGTTGGTGACGTGGGTGTAGATCTCGGTCGTGGTGATCGCGGAGTGACCCAGTAGCTCTTGAATGGTACGGAGATCGGCCCCCTGCGCGAGCAGGTGCGATGCGAAGGAGTGACGAAGGACATGAGGAGTGACGTTCTCCTCCAGGTCCGCCTGCTCAGCGAAGAGTTTGACGATGTGTCTGATGGCCTCACGGGGGATGCGCCCGCCGTCTTTTCCAGGGAATAGGAAGGGACTGCGTGCCTCCTCCACCGAAGGGGGCAAGTCGCGGTCTGCACGTCTGCCGCGCCGCTTCGGAAGCAGAGTCGTCGCGGGCTCGGGGGCAGCTCCTGCGGCGAGCCGCTTGCGCTGATCCAGATAGAGGGTGACGTAGTCGCATGCCACTTTGCCGACGGGAACGATCCGTTCCTTGCGCCCTTTGCCGAAGCAGCGCACCGTCATCCCATCCAGATCGAGATCGTCTATCGTGAGGCCGGTGAACTCCGACACTCGTAGCCCCGTGGCGTAGAGCATCTCGCAAACGGCCTTGTCTCGCAGAGAACGGGGATTTGAGGGATCGGGCTGGTGAAGCAGGCGCTTCACCTTTGCAATGGAGAGCGTGTGCGGCAGGCGGCGTGTGCGCTTTCGGCCCTCCATGCCCGCCATGAAATCATCTTTTCGCACACCCTCGATGACAAGAAATTTCGAGAAGCTATGCACAGTTCCCATCTTGCGGGCGATGCTGTTTTCGCAGATCCCTCTATCTTGAAGCTGTGCGACGTAGGCCAGAACATGTCCCTCAAGCAGATCTTCCGATTGCCTCACTCCACGCTGCAGAGCCGTCAGCAGAAACTGTTCCATGTCCGTCTTGTAAGCGGTCATGTGTTGGGCGACATGCCGCGCTCGGCATCCACATAGACCAAAAATCGGTCGATATCCGTCTGTAATTCACTCATGCAGTATAGTTCGAGTCAAACCCGGTAATTCCTCCTTCTGCCCGACGATGGCATGGAGTTTGACACTCCGCAACGGGGACAGGTAGAATCCAGAGCATATCAAAACTTAGAGCGGGCAGATCGAGGAAAAGGAAAACAGACGTGCGATTTCACGGAGTAATGGCGATGGTGCTCGTGCAGGATATAGAGCGGGCGTTGCGATTCTATAAGGATGTCCTGGGCTTTACCGTGGCGGAGGAAGAGGAGGACTGGATAATCTTCAATGAGGGAGTCGGCCTGAAAGTCTCCCCCGACCCCATATCGGAACTCAATATCGCCTTCACCGCGGTCCAGGTGACGCTTCAGGTGGACGATGCTGAGGCTGCCTTCGCGGAGCTCACGAAAAAGGGCGTCCCGTTCCTCATTCCCCCCACCGCCTCCGGCAGCGCGGTCTTCGCCACGTTCCGCGATACGGAGAACAACATGCTTCAGCTCATGCAGCTTTAGGGCCAGTGGCCACCGGACGGAAATACCGGCGATGCAATCCGAGAGCACACGGAATCAGGAAGCTAGCCCAGCCATTGCAGTGACGCGTGAATTTTTTCCTGTCAGCCATGCAGTATGGCATGAAATGTGCATGGTAATCCTAGATACTTCCAAGTGAATCTGTGTAGGAAATGATCCGGATTGACGGAGCCCCTGCCTAGAGGTTACACACATTGTTTTTCAAGAAGGAGATCTCTAAAGTGACACGATTTCACAATGCTGCTGTCGCATGCGCACTGTTCGGCGCAATGCTGTGTGCGAAAACCACGTTGGCCCAGACGCCAGCGGCATCCTATCTATTCAACAATACGTTTGCAGCGGTCGAAGCAGGGAAACCGGCTCTGGCCCAAATAGACCCTCAGGCACTAAGCCAGTTCGAAAGCGACACCGTTTTCGGGCAGGGAAGAACCGTCTATCACTTCAACGGCTCAACCGTCCCGGCGAATCAAGCTGGGTTGACGCTGAACACCACCGGACTGCTCACGCCCAACAACTATTCGGCCGAAATTGTAGTCGAGCTTCTGGATAGGCCCAACTCATACCGACGGCTTTTGGATGTTCAAAACCGACAATCCGACGCTGGCTTTTATGTAAATCCCGGCAATAATCTCGAACTCTTTCCGACATCGGGAGGAAGCGGCTCATTCAGCAACAGTGTCTACCACCACATCGTAGTTACCGATGCCAGCAGCAACACAGTGAACGCCTATCTCGATGGCAGCCTGGCATTCACGGCGAGCACGTCCATCATGCATCTCAACAGCGACCTGGCAAACAATCCCAATGCACTGTTGGGGTACTTCCTGGACAATACCGCTGGAGGAGGACAGGGGGAGTACTCCACCGGCAAAATAGCGCTGGCCCGAGTATACGACGGCGTGTTGACCGCTCCACAGGTCTCTGCGCTTGCGAGAAATCCTTTTGGAACGTCAGCCGCCACACCCGAGCCAGGCAACATCAGCTTGCTCGTCGGAATGTGCCTATCGGGGGGCATGTTCGCAGTGCGCCGACATCGCCGTAAATAGTCAGTTATCTGCAATCATGACTGCCCCCAACTCTCACGTTGGGGGCAGTTTTTTTATGAAGCTATGCTGACAAGCCATGTTTCGCCGCCCTGAGCTACCAAGTGAGCAACGAAACGTCCTCTGTACGGATACTTTATAGTGTGAGATAGGTGTCCTAAGTCCCTTACCCCCCCATGCCCATCGCTCTCGCATCCCGTGATCGCTCGCGCCCAATGCAGCACTGACTGAAAGGCGTGTGCCCTATATTGAACGGGGTTCTTTGCTACGATGCTAACGTAAGCCCAAATGGGATGATATCGCTTTTTTTGACGGATATTCTGTGCCGCCGATTCCCTATTGCGCCTGCTCCTCTGTCGTTTCCGGCCTCTGCTTGTCGCGCCACACCAGGTAGAGGACAAGAGCGGACAGAGCCACCAGTATGGAAAACATCACGATAGGCCCACTGGTCAGTCCGATCGCTTTGCCTCCAAAGTCATTCATTACGTAGTCCATGCGGTCGATGAGAAGCGCGAGACGAGCCATGATGGTGGAGCCGAAGATGGCTCCGAACGAGAACATCATCAGCCAGCGTCCCAGCTTGGCAGAGCCCTTCAGCACCGGATGCTTCTGCTCGAAGGAGAAGAAGAAGTAAGACATCACGCAGAGCAGAACGGTCAGAAAGACAAGGTTGTTGATTGCGGCGGGCCAGGTGACGGCCTTCATGGCGGGATGATCCACGGTCTTCGCGATGGCGTCGTGTGCGATAACCGGCCGGAATGTAGTCACAATCTGCGGCCAGGCATCCCCAACGAAAGACTGGAACGTCTGACCTGCGGTCACTCCCAGGAAGAATCCGATCACGAGACGGGCGATCCAGTTGTTCTTCTTCGAGTAGATGAAGTAGAAGCAGAGCCCGATTACCAGGAACATGATATAGAAGGACTTGCCCTCATTCCACATCGGCTCCCACCACTTCGGCAGCAGCACGTCCGTCCAGGTAACGGCGATCAGGTAGCCGGTCGCCAATCCCAGGAAAATATGCTCAAAGAGACGGTAGATCTTGTTCTCTTTATACAGCACCGAGTAGAGGCCTAGCGTGCAGAGAACGCCGAGAG
>JANXLO010000396.1 GCA_025355115.1 Chthonomonadaceae bacterium | reverse complement strand
TCCCGGTATCCTCGACCTCGCGTTCAATCGAGTGGTGTTGCCTGACGGACGCGCCTTCAGCATAAACGGGTCTCTGATGTCCCTGAACAACAAAAGCGTCAGCAAAGACAGCAATGGACGCCTAATCGCCAAAAAGGGCCATAAGACTGACCGACTGACCTACGTCGGCTACGGTGCGGCGGGCGGAGCGCTGATCGGCCTTTTGACCAGCCGAAAGCATATCTTCGAGGATGCGGCTCTCGGCGCGGGCGCGGGGTACATACTCGGCGCTCTCGACAAAAGCAAGCAGCCCAGCGATGTGAACCTGAAGTCAGGAACTCAGTTGGGAGTTCGATTGGACAACCGTCTCTCCTATACTCGCAACTAACCACGCTCAAAAAAATGCCCCTCCCACCGTGCTACTGGTGGGAGGGGCATTTGTCGTCTGCTCGTTTGTTTATCAGCCGGTGGGGGGTAGTGCAGTCGCTCTAGCGACGACATCCACGGCAGTCCCTTTCATCGCGCTAAAGTAGAAATTGATACCCTTCTGCGAGACCAAAGACCCGGCGATGGCCATTATGAACATCAGTGCGATCTTTCCCAGCAGCCACGCAAATTGGGATCCTACGTTCATAGCAGAAGGGTCGCGCTTGGGGTCTCCGGAGAAGGTGAGACCAAGAGCCTGCGCGGGCGTGGCTCTGAACAGTTCATAAGCCAGGTAGAAGACGAGACAGAGAAGGCCGACGCCGACGAGGAACGTTATGACACCGAGGACTCGCCCGGTGAAATCACCACGATAGCCGGAACTCATTAGGTCAGGCTCCTTTGCATGCGTTAATGCGGAATAACAGGCAGCCGCGATCATCGCGTAACTTCTATCCTATCAGAGTTCTGCGGCATAAGCAAGCCGCTCCTGCATCAGGGCCTGCCGAGGGCCATTGCCGCGCTCATCAGGGAGTGCACCAAGCCGGGCGCGAGGCCAAAAAGAAGTGACAGCGAGGCGGTCACGATTACGGCGACGAATACTCCGCCTACCGCAGTGGCTCGTTCCGGGACATTTCGCGAGTCGGGCTCGACAAAACACATTACAGCCGCGATTCTCAGATAGTAGGCTATTGAGATCACGCTCGCAAGAGCCATCAGCACAGCCAGCCACGTTTGGCCTGCCTGCAATGATGCGTAGAACAGAAACCACTTGCCCATGAACCCCATGGTGCCAGGAATGCCCCCAAGCGAGCAGATGAATATCAGCATGGTGTAGGCGGCGACAGGGTCGTTGTGCCATATGCCCTTCAGGTCGGAGATCGTCTGGTAGTCCTTTCCGCGATTGGACAGCCACACCAGCACCCCGAACGAGCCGAGCGTCATCAATGCATAGGCGAGCAGGTAGAAAACAGCTCCGCTCATGGCTGAATCGTGCGCCGCATTCAGCCTGGCTGCAGGAAGATTAGGATTGGCCCCAAGAGCGGAGACTGCAACCATCAGATATCCCGCGTGAGCGATGGACGAATAGGCTAACATACGTTTCACATTGTCCTGCGTGACGGCGAGAATATTCCCTCCGAACATTGTCAGGACAGCAAGTATCTGTATCGCGACGATCCAGTAGTGGGAGATGGGGCTCAGGGCGTTGAACACCCGAAGCATCGCGGCGAAGGCTCCGATCTTTGCCGCAGCCGCCATGAAGGCGGTGACGGATGTGGGAGCACCCTGATAGACGTCCGGCGTCCACATATGGAACGGCACAAGCCCAGCCTTGAAGGCCAAGCCAACCGTCAGCAATCCAATTCCGATGAGGAGCATGACCGGTGGCCCAGCCAATGTCTTGAGAAAGGCGCCAAGCGTCGTCAAGTTGGTCGTGCCTGCCTGCACGGCACCCGATGCTCCTCCGCCCACTGCGCCCGCGGACCCACCATAGATGAGTGCAATTCCGTAGAGCATGAATCCTGCCGCGAAAGCTCCGAGCAGGAAGTATTTCAGAGCAGCTTCTTCACTGCGCTCTTCAGTTCGTGCGAAACCCGACAATACATAGAGGGCGACAGAGAGTATTTCGATGGCAATGAAAAGGACGATCAGGTCGTTCGCCGCCGCCATGAGCATCGCGCCTGATGTCGCAAAGAGCACGAGAGAGTAGTATTCTGCCAGATGAAGTTTGCGATTCTCCAGATAGGTAAGCGCGATTAGGATTGCCAGACCGGCTGTCAGAAGCAGAATCAGATTGCATGCCTGCGAGAATGAGTCGGCGGAAATTGCACCGTTAAACGCCAGTCTCGTTCCCCCTTCTCGGAGTGAGGAAACAGAGTAGAGGCCAGCGATAAAGACACCGAGTAGGCTGACAGACGCGCTGAATGGCTTGGAGCGTCTCCAGAAGCTCAAACAGGAGTCGCCAACGAGCACGATCATTCCGGTGATCATCACAATTAGAACAGGCAGAATGGCATTCAAGCTTAAAGTGTTGTTCATATCAGCCGCGAACCTTCGCCTGATCGGCGGCCAGTACCTCAATCAGACTATACGGGTTGTGGTAAAGGGCATCATTGTTTCTGCCGGACGGAGGTGCCCCTCCGCTGTCAGGCGAGGCTCCAGGTGATCTACCTCTGCCAGGCGTAGGGTCTGCGTCAGGTGTTCGCGCGGGCCGCCCAGTACGAAGTGATCGCCCATCGCGAGAGCTGCCTGAT
>JANXLO010000379.1 GCA_025355115.1 Chthonomonadaceae bacterium | reverse complement strand
GGCGCCGACGTCGTTCCCGTGCTCATGGACCCGGGAGACGTGATGTTTTTTCACGGCTCCGTCGTTCATGGGAGCTTTCCCAATACCACTACAGACAGGTTTCGCCGCGCACTGATTGGACACTACATCGTCGGGGAGGCTGAGAAGGTTGGGAGGTACTACCACCCTGTTCTTCGAATGGACGGCTCTACGGCAGAGCTTGGGGCGGGCGAAGACGGCGGGCCGTGCGGGCTCTGGATAGATCGCGATGGCCAGCCAGCCCTTGAAATGCAGGGTGAGCTCGCCGCTAGCGCGGTTCACGAATAGGAAACAATCAATGACCTTCCAGACTCTCTTCATCGCCGCTCTGATGCTCTTTTCATTGCCTATCCTTGCGCAGGAGAAGACACCTCCAATCGAAAAAATAGTCCTCGACACCGACATTGGCGATGACATCGACGACGCCTATGCCCTAGTGCTTGCCGCGACCTTACCCAACTCAAGGCTTCTTGGCGTCACGACCACATTCGGCGAAACGCACAAGCGGGCAGAGCTTGCGGCGAAGCTGCTGCACATTTGCGGGCGAGACGACGTGCCGGTCCATGCGGGCAGGGAGGGCAGCGCGAAGATAGGGCGGCAATATGAATGGGCGGAGGGGTTCAAATCGAAATCGCTGCAGAGCGAGGAAGCGGTCGTTTTTCTGAAGCGCATCATCGAAAAGAATCCGGGGCAAGTGACGCTGGTGGGTATTGGAGCGTTGACCAATATCGGCGATCTTCTTACGCGCTATCCTGAGATCAAGAACAAAATAAAGCGCATCGTCATCATGGGCGGCGCTGTCCATGTCGGCTACAATAACGAGACTCCACCGGTAATCGAATGGAACATCAAGTGCGATCCCGCGGCCGCGAAAGTTGTCTATTCGAGCTCTGTCCCGCTGTTTATGGCTGGGCTGGAAGTCACGACAATGATGAAATTTGATGCGGAGAGCCAGAAGCGGCTTTTCGCCGCAGGCAACCCAACTACGGACGCGTTGGCTGCCCTGACCAACCTCTGGGGCAACGGCACCCCAACCCAGTTTGATTCCGTCGCCGTCGCGTATGCCCTCGGCTATCCATTTTGCGACACTGAGCCTCAGCACGTCACGGTGGAGGATGACGGCCTCACACGTATCACGGAGGGCAGGACGACGAATGTGACCGTACTGATCCATCCACAGAAGGAAGCGTTCCTGGATTGGTTCGGAACGGCTCTCAAAACGAACACGAAGAGGCTTCCCTGACGGCCTGACATTGCCGCACTGCTGGAAGGAGAAAAATCCATGACGACTTTCGCCCCGCCACTCTCCGCTGAGGAGCTCGTGACGAAACCTATGCCGCAGCGCCCGCTCGGCCACCTCGGCTGGAACGCCAGCCTGCTGACCCTCGGTGGCGTGAAGTGGGATGTCAAATGCTCGGACACCGAGGCAGTCGCGCTCGTCCATCGTGCCATCGAGCTTGGAGTTAACACTTTCGATACAGCGCATGCTTACGGCGAGGGGGAGAGCGAGCGAAAACTTGGTCTCGCCCTCGAGGGCATTCGGCACCGCTACTGGGTCGAGACGAAGATTGGAGACCGAACTTACGACGGTGCGAAGCGTCAGTTCGAGACCTCCTTGAAGCGGCTGCGCACCGACTATGTCGATCTGTTGTTTGTCCACTCGCTCGACACCGACGATCAGCGGGAGCAGATCATGCAGGCCGAAAGCGTCCTGAAGGCGCTCGAGGAGTACCGGGCGGCAGGCAATATCCGTTACATAGGCGTCTCCGGACACTGGGTGCGGGATGTAATGCTTCGCATTCTCGGTGAGCATCGCTTTGACGCCGTGCTTTTTCCGGTCGGGCTTTTCAATGCAGCCTACGACTACAGCTTCCTCGACACAGTTCTCCCTTTCGCCCGATCGAAGGAAATGGCTGTGCTGGGAATGAAGATTTACGGTGCCGGGCGCATCAAGCAGGCGAAGTCACTCGCCCCCTACCTCAGGTACAGCATCCAGCAGGACATTGACACCGCTGTCATCGGCATGGACAGCATCGCGCAGCTTGAGGACACCATACGGATTCTCAAGAGCGATCCCGGCCCCATTTCGGACGCCGAAGTTCGTGCTCTGTACCCTGAAGCAATCGCGATCACGCAGGAATGGGATGAGCATGAGTTTAGTTGGGTGCAGGGCTATAAGATCCCGTAACCGAGCGGATATCTGATTCGTCAATCTTGAGCCATCCCTTTTCGACTCCAATGTTTACTGCCCCCTGAGAGGAACACAAAGAGTGTCAGACGATATCCGTTTCGATGCCTACTACCCCTATGCCGAGCTGTCTGAGCGGCTGCATGGGCTGGCGGCGAGCTATCCGCACCTTCTGAAGATCGAGAGCATCGGCAAAAGCCACGAGGGGCGCGACGTCTGGTGCATGACGGCGACGAACTTCGCGACTGGCCCAGCTGAGGAGAAGCCCGCCTTCTGGTGCGACGGCAATATTCATGCGACGGAGGTCTCCGCCTCATCGGCGTGCCTCTATCTGCTGAACAAGCTGGCGACAGGGCACGGCTCGGACGCGGAGGTAACTCGCGCTCTCGACACCAGGGCCTTCTACATCGTGCCGCGCGTCAATCCGGACGGCGCGGAGCTCTTCTTTGCCGCGAAGCCGAAATACATCCGGAGCAGCACGCGTCCCTACCCCTACGACGAGGAGCCCATCGAAGGCTTGAAGCCGGAGGATCTTGATGGGGACGGCCGCATTCTGACCATGCGTATCCCCGACCCGAACGGCCCTTGGAAAGCCAGCGCAGAGGAGCCCAGGCTACTCGTGCAGCGCGATCCCATCGAGACAGGCGGAACATACTATCGCCTGCTCCCCGAAGGCACGTTGGACAATTGGGATGGCATCACGCTATCCATTCAGCGCAACAAGGAAGGTCTTGACCTGAACCGAAACTTCCCTGCGCACTGGCGGCAGGAGGGCGAGCAGTACGGCGCTGGCCCATTCCCCGGCAGTGAGCCGGAGGTCTACAACCTCGTCAAATTCATCACATCGCACCCCAACATCACTGGCGGCATGACCTTCCACACGTTCAGCGGCGTCCTTCTTCGGCCCTACGGTACACATGCCGACGACACGATGCCAGCAGAGGATCTGTGGACGTATCAGGCCATCGGCAAGGTCGGCACGGAGATGACCGGCTACCCCGCCATCAGCGTTTTCCACGACTTCAAATATCATCCCAAGGAGGTGATAACCGGGGTCTTCGACGACTGGATGTACGACCACCTCGGCGTATACGCGTGGACAGTGGAGATATGGTCTCCTCAGCGACAGGCGGGCATCACAGAGGGGTTCGATAAGGACACTAAGCCTGGGGCCTTCAAATTCATCGGATGGAGCCGCGATCACCCGTTCGAGGACGACCTGAAAATGCTCAAATGGTCGGATACTGAATTGGACGGGAAAGGCTTCGTGGACTGGACCCCTTTCACGCATCCTCAGCTTGGCGCGATCGAAATCGGTGGTTGGGACGCGCAGGCGGCTTTCCGCAATCCGCCCTCCAAATTCCTCGAAAAAGAGATCGCGCCACTCGCGAACTGGGCCATCTGGCACTCACTCCTCTCGCCAAAGCTGGAAATCCACAGCGCGACTGCTGAACGGCTAGGAGAAGGCACCTATCTCGTCCGGCTTGTGGTTGACAACACCGGTTGGCTGCCGACCTATATCAGCAAGAAGGCACTGGAGAAGAAGGCTGTACGGGCATTGGTCGCGGAGATAGTTCTCCCAGAAGGCGCGACATTGGAGAGCGGCAAGTCCCGTGAAGAGTCAGGACAGCTTGAGGGCCGCGCCTACAAGAGCATCGCTCCCTACGCATGGACAGCAGACACGACAGCAGAACGGGTGAAATTGGAGTGGATAGTTCGCGGCAACGCCGGAGGAACAGTTCATCTCACCGCCCGACACGAGCGCGCAGGCACCGTCCGCGCAGAGGTAATTCTTCCCTGAAAACCGAGTGGAGACGAAAATGCTCGGAGGCAGCGTCGGGTTGTGAAGCCGTTGAGGAACGGGGTGTTGCTGACACCCTATATTAAAAATCGAACGTATGCTATACGGAAATGCCCGAAGGGTGTGCAGGGACAACTGTCCTCACTCTCCTCCGGGCATTTCGGTTACGGTCGAGGATAGTATCGAGCGATCCATAGCGCGGCCAGGCGGGCGTTCAGAAGGCCCATGATGAGGCCGAAGGTCGCCTTCCCTGCCCAGTTCGCGGGAATCATGAGCAGCATGAGGAAGCCGAGTAGCATTCCAAGGAGCGGGCTGCCATGAAGGAGACCGTTCAGCAGGCCGCCGAGCAGCACGTTGGCGAAGGCGAGGGCGATGCCGTAATAGCAGGCGGTGCCCCAGTTGACGCCTTTCGACCGCCCGACGATAATCAGACCGAACCAGATCAGCGAGTAGCCTATCGCCGCGCCTGGCACCAGTGGCCAGAGAGTGTTCCACTTCGCCGCGTCCCCTGCCTGCACCGCCAGTCTGTGCGCGAACAGACCATGCAGCCCGAACAGCGAGTAGATGATGAACAGCGCCACAATGCTCATCGCGGTGTTCAGCGCCATCATGCCCAGCAGGCTACCGGTGCCGGGCCTCAATCGTCGTGTACCGCTCATATATTCAGCTCCGTGTTCCCCGTTCGAAAATGAGAGACGAACTTGTGAATCCTGTTTGCCTACCGGAAGTTCTGCTGGAGCGGGACTATCCAGTGAGGCGAACCTCCGCGAAGGCTGCTCGGGCAGCTTTGAGAAGATCTTCGATGTCGGCATCCGTCATAGCAGTCGAAAGAAAGGCCGATTCAAACTGCGACGGGGGCCAGTAAATGCCGCGCTCCAGCAGGCCGCGGAACCAG
>JANXLO010000358.1 GCA_025355115.1 Chthonomonadaceae bacterium | reverse complement strand
ATAGATCGTCGCGGGATACGCGACCCCTATCCGCAGGCGAGGAACCGCAAGGTCGAACGCCTTCACTCGTCCGGTGCTGAGCAGTGTGTGCCCGAACTCAGGCTTCGCGCTCGCCGCCGCCACTACGAAACCGTTCCCCATGTCTGCGGTCAGAGTGATAGGAACCCCGCGCGGCAGATTGTCGAACTGATACGTCCACGAGCCGTTGCGATCGGCATACCGTGCGCCTCCGCTGAACGAGCTGTTGTCGTAGAGGAGGAAGCGGCTCTCAATGTCGGAGCCAGTGGTGAATGAGGCGGCCAGTTGCGCCCCAACACGAAGCTCCGCAGAGGCCACCCACGCCCCCCACCCATCCTGAGGGGTTTTGTCCGAGAAGCGCACCGCAACGCTGCCCGTCTGCTGAGCGAAGGGCGTCAAATCCATGGTGTAGGCCCGACGGTTCTTGAGCGTATGCTCGCTCCCGTCGCCCTCAAGCAGAGTTTTGTAGAGTGCGCTGTCTACAGTTTGCGTCGCGACCTTCTCTGTTGCTCTGCCGGCCGGTATGCCGAGCTGAGACCAGAGATCCTCCTGCGGAGACGCGAGGTTCGCCAGCCTCCACCAGCCGGTTTTCACCGAGTTGTAGGGATCTGAGCCGCCGACGAAGATGAGGCTACCGCCCTTGCGAACCCAGTCTGCCAGTGCCGCCTGCGTCCGCGCATCTGGAGGCTTCTGGTAGTCGTAGGAGAGCAGTAGGGTCTTGAACAGCTTCAGGTAGCCCGGCTCCGCCGCCCTATCAAGCGAGACGGCCTGCACAGGGACTCCACGCTGAAGCAGCGACAGGGCCAGCCCGTAAAACCCGTCGAAATCGCTTATCGACGGAGCTTCTCGCTGAATCTGCATCGAGTCCGAGCAGAAGACCCCGATATTCGCATCCGTCGCCGCGTTGCCGCCCCGGACGGGCTGACTGTGCATGTCCTGAAGCGCCGCGATTGCGGTATTGATCTGAGTGGCGTACTCCGGCGGGATGTGCCCGTAGACACGCGTCGGCCAGGGCATCACCTCATACGAGTCCACATCTGGAAAGAAGAGCGACGCGATGAGAGTCTCTTCATAGTGCGTCTTGTAGTCGGTCTGGCTGCGGGTCGGGTCGTCTTCCAGTGGGTCGGTGAGGAACCAGAGCCGCTTGCCTGTGCCGCGCATGAGTTGTGAGAGTGATGAGTACTCCAGGAAGGCGACGGAGAAGGCGCGGTCACCGCGCAAGCCCGCATAGCGAACCGGCGTTCGGGCCGTGCCCGTCCAGACCTGCCCGATCACGTCCTGCACCAGCGGCGAACTCGTGATTCGGTACTGGGGAGCGACGATGCCCCACTGCGCGTAGTTCAGCGGACTGTGCAGCGCGACCATTCGGCGGACATCGGGCCTCGTCGCATAGGGCTGCAACAACGACGTGATGTGCGTTGTTTCGAGGTCACCCATCAGCTGCCCGGCCTGCCAGCGGGCATCGATGCCGCTGTTGGGCGCCTGCCAGGGCGTCCCGAATTTCTGCTGCCACTGCCGCTTAAACGCCTCCTCGTAGCCCGCTCGCGCGAAATACTCCGGCTCCTCCGGACAGATCCCGGCGCTATCGTTCGCAATAGCCTGGGCGTAGCGCTCCGCCTCGATAGCAGTATGCTCCGCCGTCGGGTTCAAATAGTGACTGCCTTCAATAGTCAGGGGCGCGTTCGTGCTGTCACGCTGGACTGCATCGGGATGGAGCGCGGCGTACTCTTTGCCTTCCCGCGAGCCGCCCATTGTCCAGACCCCGTACCCCCGTGCTTTCCATCCAGCAATCGTCTCGGCATTGGAGCCATAGACGAACACGGCATCTGTCTGGAGATCGAAAGTGGGGTTGAGCGCATCGCCGCTCTGCGTGGTGGTGTAGGGGCGGGCTGGCGTCTGGTAGACGTAGGGACGAGGGGAGCCGGGCAATCCGGCGGTCATCCAGTTGGCGATATGGTCGGGCAGGCCGTCCCCGTTGGCGTCGGCTTGCTGCTCCAGGAAGCGCACCTGACGCACGGCCAACAATCCTGTCTTCGCACTGATGAGTACCGTGTTGCGCTCTCCGAAAGGCGAGGCGTCCGGCACCT
>JANXLO010000190.1 GCA_025355115.1 Chthonomonadaceae bacterium | reverse complement strand
GTCACCCTGACGGAAGCGGTCACCGATGCCGATGCCGATGTCGCCAAGCGCGCCTTCGAGGCGATGATGCAGAAGAAAAAAATTGACATTGCTATCATCGAGGAGGCACGCCGCGGTTGAGTCTGTCTCTTCTTTAAACCGGAATGTACGACTACTGTCCGTTCGTTAGTTTGGAACGTGTCAATCCCCTTGATCACGACGATATTTCTGCCCGCTTGTCAATTCCTGCTCCATCTTCTAAAACGCAAGTATAACTACCACACAAAAAACTGGTTGTCGGTTCAAATGAGGTAGCCGCAAAAAAATGTTGTGCGCAACACGCGGGTAGGATTGCTGCCGAACGCTTTCAACTTTCCTCGACCGCCTGCAAAGCCCCGATTTCTAGGGAGTGATTGTTCCTCACCCTGTTTCAGAATCCTTGAACTTGTGCTCCCTTCTAGATTGTGAGACGACCACTGGTAGGGAAGAAAGTTGCATTGAACTCAATCTGCATGTGTCCGCTTCACTCCACACAGGCTCGAGTTTCTATGGGTTCGCAGCAGTGATTGGCTCGGCGATGAGGAGGGGCGCGGGGCGTACCTTACCGTCGAGGATGCAGGTGACGCTTGTGTGTCCCATCACATTGACTGCGGTGCGGCAGCGATCAAGGAACCAGTCCACTGCGAGGAGTACGCCGATGTACTCCTCACGCAGCCCAAGTGAACGGAAGATCATCAGCATTGTTATCATCCCGGCTTCGGGTATTCCTGGCGCGCCGACTGAGGCCATTACGGATGTCAGGATCACGATCAGCTGACGTGGCAAGGCGATGGGCACCCCGGTCAGTTGCGCGATGAAGACGGAGGCCATGGTTTGATAGAGGGCAGTTCCATCTCGATTCAGACTGCCTCCCAACAGCACTCCCATACTGGCGGCTTTCTCGCCGACCCCCGTTCGTTCGCGCATGCACCGGTAGGTTACCGGCATGGTGGCAGCCGAACTTGCGGTTGAGAAGGCCATCAGGAAGGCGCTTCTGCCCGAACGCAGGAAGTGCGAAGGCGTCACCCATGAACCCAGTCGGAGTCGAATCAAATAGTAGATTGCCTGGATCGTCAGGGCGAGCAAGACAGCTCCTACGAATCCTCCCAACGAGCGAGCCATCGCATAGTCTTTATTGCCTACCAGATTGGCGACGATCGCGCAAATCGCAAAGGGAACAAGCGCAATTGCCCATTGAATCATTTTGGTCAAGGTCAGGAGCGCGGTCGAAGTCAAATCCTCAACTGCCCTATAGGCATTGGAGCCCTCGGATTGCTGCGTTGCGCGGACGGAACGCAAGGCTATGCCTATCGCAATGGCAGCCAGAATCACGTAGACTATTTTGTTTTCGGAGATGGCGGCGAGAATGCTAGGCGGCATCTGATGCGCAAGCGAACGCAGGGAAACCGCATTTGGTGACAGACTGAGATTTGCGATGGAGACACCGCGGCCAGGCTTGAAGAGGGTGATGACCGTCAGACCGACAAGGATGGCGACGAGGGTGTTGGTCAGCAACAGGACGATGAGTTTCCGGGCCGTCTTGCCGTCCATGTTGGCTATCAGGAGCGCCTGTATAATGGCGACGAATATCAGGGGTGTTGCCAGGGCGCCAAGAAGAGTGAGGACAATACTGCCTACCGGCTCCAGAGCAGATGCCTGAGGGCCGAGCAAAATGCCGAGGATGAGACCGATCACGACAGCCGAGAGAATTCGGCCGGAGAGTGTAAAGTGCTCCCACCATGCCAGCACCTGATGAAACTTCGGCAAGGTGCCGAAATCGTGAAATGTAAACAGGCGACTCAGTTTTTCGCGGAGGCTCTCTCGAGGTAGCGAGTTCCAATCGAACCGGAGCATATGTTCATGGAATGCCTTCAATGAAGCTACGTCCTCAGTGCAACGGGGACAGAGGCTTAGATGCGCCTCGACGATTTCGCGATCGATTGGCTCGAGCTTATCCTGGATATACTGCGAGATGACTTCGTCATCCAGGCAGTGCGGCTCATCCCGCGCGGGCAGGAGCGATCTCCGCAACGTGCCAGCATTATCCCGCAGAGCATGGAACAGAGCTTCGCGACAGGAAGGGCAGGATGCCATATGGGCATCAACGTCGTGAAGCTCTACCTCGTCGGAAAGCGCTCCGCTGCAGTATCTGTTTTGCTGTTCTGTCGTGAGATGAGTCTGCATGGTTGTGGTTTTGTTAGACGGTGAAAGTTGACTGCTGCTACCGGGACAGCTCAGCGATTACTGTGAATTTCGGGCTCCGCTTCCTTGCGGGCCAGCCACCGATATATTCTTTCACGGGCACATTTGCGCAGATTCGACACCTGCTTGGGAGTGATTTCCAATCGCTCTGCGATCTCTTTGTCCGGAAGAGGCAGCCGCTGCCAGAGCGCGGTGAAATCTCGGATCGGCATGTCGAGGGCCGAGGCGATGTCGGTTACTCTGCCCAGCAGAAGTATCTCCTCTCTAGGCATTCCCAGCAGTAGTGCCGATCTTTGACGAGCGGGCACGTCACACAGTATGCCCCATACTCGTTGTCTGAACGCCTCGCCCGAGAGCGCCTCGATCACTTCCGAGGCGACGTCGTGGGAAGAGGGCGGCAGAAAGTAGTCGGCGTCGTGATTGGAGGCAAAGGCCATTCCTTCCAGCGAATGGGGCAGGTGGTCAGCTATTCCCTGCAGACCTGCAACCTGAGTGGTCAACTCATCGACTTCAAGCGGAGTGTCGAGCCAGCGGAATAGACGCGCGAGCAGCTCAGGAAGCGGAACTTGATCGGGGGTGCGATGCTCAAAGATCAGGCCGCATAGGGAATCCGGGGCGGAGCAGAGGACGTGATAGTTGGCGGTAGGACGAAATGTCTGGCCCTGCCACGTGAACAGTCCGCCGAGCCAGCGCAGCTTGATGCGCCAGCGGGCGAAGACCTTCTTGCCGGTCTTGGTTTCGAGGAGATAGAGAATTCTGCGCTTGAGGCGGCACCAGTTCGGTTTGGTGCGTCGGATAT
>JANXLO010000300.1 GCA_025355115.1 Chthonomonadaceae bacterium | reverse complement strand
TAGACGGCAACGCAGGCCGGGCCAGGCGATATCGCCTGGCCCGGCCTGCGAGAGAGGGGTCAGTACTCGCGGGTTGTCACTATTCCGGGCTGAGGTACGGGATAGCGGCCTTTGGCGTCGGGGGGCAGGGGAGATGGGGAGTCCTTCGTCAGCTTGTCGAGGCCCGGCGCGAACTCGTGCGGGCAGTTGAGGATATCCTCGTAGCTGATCTCAACTCCGGTATGAGCCGCCATGCGGCCCATGCTCGTGACGAGGCTCGCCTCCACGCCGCGCTTCACCTCGTTGTAGGGCTTGTTGTTGCGGACCGCGTCGACCAGCTCATCCCATTCGTTCTGGTAGGGGTTGCTCGTGTCCGTGGACTGCCAGACGACGTTCGCATCCGCCACGTTCTGGCCCTTGTAGATCGCCGACGGCCCGCCGCAGTCGTTGGCGCGGGAGGCAACCGCGATCCCTTTGGTGCCGTGAACATAGCTCGAGTAGATGCCCGTCGCGCCGTTCATGCAGCGCCCGTCGAAGAGGAACTTGGTGCCGTCCGCGAAGGTGTACTCCACGGAGTAGGTGTCCAGGTTCTGATCCACCGACGTCGAGCCATCCGCCAGCTGCCGATAGTGGCGACCGCCGAGGGCCTGCGCCTTGACCGGCCAGGCGTTCTTCATCCAGCAGAGGTGATCGATGATATGGATGTAGAAGTCGCTGAAGTTGCCGCCGCTCGCCCATAGGAAGCTGTGGAAGCGGCGGATCTGGTAGTCCACATCGCTGATTCCGGCAGGCTTTGGCGGCGAATCGAAGTAGCCAGCCGGGCCGTGCATCCGATAGCCGCGCATGAGAAGGATCTCGCCCAGCTCCCCGTTGCGGATACGCTCGTGCAGTTCCTGTAGCGGGCGGGCGTGGCGGGACATCAGTCCAACGCCCACCTTGAGGTTCTTCGCGCTCGCGTCCTCGCCGAGCTTGAGCATACGCTTGCTTGTCGGGCCGTCTACCGTGACGGGCTTCTCCATGAAGACGTTCAGCTTCTTTTCGATGGCGTAAGTGAAGTGGACCCAGCGGAAGGCGGGTGGAGTGGTGAGGATCACGATGTCGCCCGGCTTCAGGCAGTCCATCGCCTTGCGGTAGGCGTCGAAGCCGATGAAGCGCCGCTCCTCGGGCACGTCAAGCTGCTTGCCGACGGCCGGGAGAAGATTGTCGTAGCTGCTTTTGAGGCGATCCGGAAAGGCGTCGGCCATAGCGACGAGTTTGATCGGCCCGCTCTTGGTCGCCAGCGCGTTGATGGCGGCCCCGCCGCCACGCCCGCCGCAGCCAACGAGCGCTACCTGAATCATGTCATTTCCGGCCGCATGGACAGCGGAGACATCCGCCACGGTGAGCGCGGAGACTGCCGCCGCGCCGCCTGCTGCCTTGAGAAACTGTCGTCTAGAAGTGACTGTGTTCTCTGCGCTGAGTTTCTTATCTTCAGAGTTCATTTTCTGCCTTTCGTCGCTTGCTCAAATCTTGCGCGGATGCGTAATGAGTCAGTGGGAACCCGCTGCTGACTAGCTTCGCCGAATGCGGCCCATTATCCTTCGTCGTCAGACACACGAAAATGGAGCATGTGTCAGGCATTCTCTGAAGGACACGGTAGCCAAAAAAAGCCAGCCCGCTCGAAGCACGATTGGACCCCTGCTTTTCCAGTGTATGACCAGGGGTACAGAGGCTATTTCGCGTTTTTGTCGCAGACCGCGATCATCTCGACGTCCCCGATGGCAGCGGCCTGTGGGTAGACAGACCAGGTGACCTCGCTGGAGAAATCATCTCTATCGCCGTTCGTGGAGACAATTTTGCCGGGCATCTTCACCGTGAAGGTGAGGGCCGTAAGAGCCGCATCTCCCAGCTCCCCATCGTTTTTGCCTGCTTTCGCCGGATCCGTCATCGTCTGCGTTTGAGAGGCCATGCTTGCCATCGTCCCTACGAGGATCTTCCCTACGAGGGCATGTCGTTCTGGGCCGCTGAGTCGATCCCCGAACTGCGCGGATATAGCCTTGTCGAGGCCGGCGCTCATTCGCGTCTTCATCTTTCGCTCGACGGCCTCCGGTTGCATGAGCATCTGAGTCCAACTTGAGATGAGCGGATCGCCCGGCCCGAACAACAGACGCCATAGCTCACGGTTTAGCGTCAGCCCTATCGGGCGTATATTGGCATCCGTAGCGAGCGAGGCAGGCAGGACGGCTTTCAGTATAGTCAACATTTTCGGATCGACTGTCAGGAGTGTCGCCGGAATTTTGCCGGTCCAGTGCAGCGTCTCTCGATACTCCCACATGCCGGGGGCGGTTTGACGGACGGTCGCCTGATTGACGACAAACACGCCGGGCTTCGTGTTGTCGCCGCTTTTGATTGCGATATCCTGCTTCTGCACACTGCCGGGCATCAGATCGCGCTCCGCCGTGTAGGTCTCCTCGTTTTCGTTTTTTTCCTGCTTCGTCTTCCATGCCGCGCCGGAGGGCATCTCGAAGGATCCTTTTAGCCCGTCCATATTTTTGCCCGGTAGTCCTCCCGCATCGCCGTTCGGACCGTGAAAGACGATTTTTCGGCTGAAGCTTCCATCAGCTTTGACCGCCGTTGTGATGACGGAGCGGGAGCAGCCAGTCGCGAGCAGAGCGAATGCCGACAGCGCCAGCAAACGGCGCGACAAACGATGATGGTTATCCAAATAGAATCTCCTCTTCTGAATCCGATCTCGCAAAAGTTGCAAAGCAGGCATTTCTCCATTTCCACGATTATACCCCAACTAATTGGGCGATGGAGCGGCCTTGCACTCGCACTGATGCCGGAAGTCCCGGCAGGAAAAATCCTGCGCCGCAAGGAATACCCGGTTGTCGTTGCGCTTCCCAAATCAACGGAGGCGACTGCGCTAACTTTTCAATGGAGAGGACGATTTCACAGAACATGAGCGACTACACTCCCAAGCCGGAACATAAATTTACATTTGGACTCTGGACTGTCGGCAACCCGGGGCGCGACCCCTTCGGCGGCCCCGTCCGCGAGCCAGTCTCGCCCTGCGGCCTCGCCTATCAGCCCCCCTATATCGTCGAGAAGCTGGCGAAGCTGGGCGCGTATGGAATCAACTTGCACGACAACGACCTCATCCCGATCGATGCGACCACCGCCGAGCGCGATGCCATTGTCCATGAGTTCAAGCAGGCCATCGCCGACAACGGCATGAAGGTTCCGATGGCGACCACGAACCTCTTCAGCGACCCGATCTTCAAGGACGGCGCGTTCACGAGCGTGGTGCCGGAGGTGCGCGCCTACGCCCTTCAGAAGACGATGCGCGCTATGGATCTCGGCAAGGAGCTTGGCGCGGAGATCTATGTGTTCTGGGGCGGGCGCGAAGGCACGGAGACCGACGCCAGCAAAGACCCGCGCGACGCCGCCAAATGGTTCCGGGAGTGCCTCAACTTCCTTGCGGAGTACGACATCGCGCAGGGCTACAACTTTAAGTTCGCCATGGAGCCGAAGCCCAACGAACCGCGCGGCGACATCTAC
>JANXLO010000291.1 GCA_025355115.1 Chthonomonadaceae bacterium | reverse complement strand
AGCGATTTGCCCGCGCCGGTAGGGAGCACTCCGAGCGTGTCGTCACCCGCCAGCACGGAGCGGATGATCTGCTCCTGAAAGGGCCTGAACTCCGCGTGACCGAAATGGATCTGTAACTCCTCTGCCAGCTCCAAGCCAAACTCCGTTCCTCGGCCGGCCGTCTACTCCGAGCTTTCCGCCGGGGCCGGAGCCGGGGGAACATTGGTCACAATGCGCCGGTCATGCTCGGGCGTCAGCTGATAGGTGATCGTGTCACCGGTGCGATTTGCCTCGCCAAGCAGGTGGCCCTCCTCCTTGCCATCCCCAAGATAGAGCACAGGCGAGGGCAGAGCGCTTGGCCAACCCAGGTGAAGCGTAACAGGAATCCCATGAGCCCAGTAGAGGCCAACGGAGAAAATAGGGCTGCCTTCTGAATCAGACGGCGCGTCGGGAGCGAGCAAGGCATGAGCAATCGCATGTTGGGGCTTACCGTGCTCATCTCGGGCGGTTTCGCAGGTCAGGTCAACAGCGTACGCGCTCTCGTAACCCACCTCCAGCGCTACCGGAGGGTATATCCATCCGTAAGGGCACTCACTCTCGCCAACCCGCACTGCCCAAGCTGAATCACCGTAGGAGTAGTGCCAGTATTCATCGCGGCAGTTCGAGAACCCGGCTCCGAGCATCGCCTCCACCATCATCATGCGGTTGGACTTCGCCTCGGGGGTCAGCAGGTTCGACCAGGTGTAGGCGGCCTCCCATCCCTGCGTGGGGGCGATCATATCGAGGGCATTGCCGTCCGGGTCGTTGATCCCCACATCGATAGCGCCGCCTGTGCAGTGTCCTGGCGGTGCCTTCTGGTCATACGGCGCGAAATACTTGTTGGTCGCGCGGCGGAGGGCGGAGAGAGGCCAGGTCGGATGCTCCGTCTGCATGCGTCGGAAATAGCCGTCCCAGCCCCCGCTCTGCATCGCTAGCGTTCGAAGCGCAGTTCCCGCCCGAAGCCGAAAGCCCGGAGGGAGTGACGACTGTGCGGCATTCACTCTGTCCGCGACGCTCCTGCGTAGGTAGGGGCAAATTCGCTCTGTCCAGACGACGTCCGGGCAGTGAACGCGGACATCCACCAGCGGCTCCCGCTCCATCCAGGGCCTATCAAGCTCGAGAATGCGGATTCTGTTCAGAGCGGCGATAGGTTCCGGCGTGCCCTTCATGGGGCCGCGGGGCGTCGAGCTGCGTTTAGACATAGCGGTTCAGCGGAGAACGAGGCAGCCTACTCCTCATGCTCGTCTTCCTCTTCCATATCGTCGATGGCGCCGGAGCAGTCGGTGTACCTGCTGATCTCCTCGCCGCGGAAGACATGCGCGACGAAGTCCTCACGCTCGAATCGCGGCAGATACGAGGACACCACATCATCGTCTATCTGGGCGAGCAGCTCCTCCTCTTCGCCGACCGTCATATCGGCTTCGAAGATCACTGTAGCATGGATGGTGTCGTGCGCGAAATGCACATCGACCTGTCCGACTCGCTTCTCTCCATCCCAGACAAGATAGATTTCAGAGGACTGCGTCCGAACGAGGCGCGTAAGCTTGAAGCGTGTCTCCACGTTGACCTCCAGGGGATGTCCGTCGAACCTCTCACGCGCACAGGAGAGGCGCTCCGAACAGATGTCGTTAAATTCTTCTCCGGCTAAGGAAAATCCTTCCATATTTAATCCCGAAAGCTTCTCCACGGCAGGATATCTCCATCCAGACGCCGAAAAAACATTCTACGATCTATCAGCGCAATGCTGATCCACACAGAGAGGAAACCCATGCAATTCATTCATGCGCGCGGCAGACGCGCTAGCCTGCTATTCGCACTCCTCATTCCAATCTTCTCCACGACCTTCGCAGGCGCCAGCGGCGCAGGCGGCGACCTTCAGGACACCAGAGAGGCGGCCGATAAGTTCATCGCCTCAGAGCGCGATCACTCCGAAGTGATGGCCAATCTCGAATATCTGAGCGACATGATCGGCCCGCGCCTCACCGGGTCTGACCGACTCAAACGTGCCAACGACTGGACGGCTGCAAAGATGAAGGAGTATGGGCTCGAGAACGTGCATCTCGAATCCTACACCATTCCCCGCGGCTGGGAGCGGGGCAAAGTCCAGATGAAGATCGTGGAGAACGGATTGCCCGTCGAGGCGGCACAGATGGCATGGAGTCCCGGCACTCGCGGCAAAATCACCGGGCCCGTCGTAGTATTCAACCCCCGCACCGAGGCCGATCTCGCCGCATACAAAGGAAAACTCAAGGACGCTATCCTCCTGAACAGCGATACCTCGACCGATCCGAAGCTCCCGGACGCGAAGGAGAGCACCCCGATTCCGGCGTTCAGGCCTGCTGGTGAGGACAAAACAGTCCAAGGCGTCGATCCCCCTCTCGGCACCCCAAGGCAGCCCGCAGCCGGTGGCCGACAACGCGGGAATACCCAGCAGTTCCAGGCGTTCCGCAAGGCCCGCAACGAGTTCCTTCAGCAGGAAGGCGCGGCCGTCATGCTTCAGGATTCCGGCAAGCCGCACTCGCTGCTCAACATGACAGGCAGCTGGACTTCCAATACTTCTCTGCCCACCCTGTTCGTCGCGCATGAGTACATTTCCATGCTGCAGCGGATGATGAAGCGCGGTGTCCCTGTCCATGTCGAGGTCGAGATCAGCAGCAAGTTCGTGAAGGGGCCGATCACGGTCTACAACACGGTCGGCGAGATCAAAGGCTCGGAGAAGCCGGAGGAGATCGTCTTGCTCGGCGCGCATCTCGATTCGTGGGATCTAGGGACGGGGAGCACCGACAATGGCACAGGCAGCATGGCGGTTCTCGAAGCGGCCCGCCTCATCAAATCACTGGGGACAGCCCCGAGGCGTACCATGCGGTTCGTGCTGTTTACAGGTGAGGAAGAGGGGCTGATGGGCTCCAAAGCCTACGTCGAAGCGCACAAAGCCGAAATGCCGAACTTCAACGTGGTCTTCGTCCACGACACAGGAACCGGCCGCGTCAAGGGCGCCTGGCTTCAAAATCGCGCCGAAGACTTGCCTATGCTCACAGGTCAGTTCGATGTGCTCAAGTCGCTGCGACTTCTGACGGACGAGCCGACTCTGCTTCCCGGCAAGATGAACGGGACGGATCATGCTTCGTTCGACGATGCGGGCGTGCCTGCCTTCGCCTTCAATCAGGATCCCGCTGAGTACAGCCTGACTCATCACTCACAGTCGGACACCTTCGATAAAGTCCGTGCGGACGACCTCAAGCAGGGGGTGTGCGCCCTCGCGATTCTAGGATACACCGCGGCTCAGTCGTCCGATCGCTACCCGCGCAGCCCTGCAAAATCCGCCCCCTAAACGAAATTTTCTCAGCCCAGGCATTCTGACCTGGGCTGAGGATCTGAGAGAGCCAGAATGACATTTTTCCCTACTCGATCGAATCCCATGACCAGTCGCCGCCCTCAAGCAATCACTCTCCTCACATTCGCCGGTGTGCTTCTGACTCTTTCAAGTCCTATAGTCGCGCAGACAAAAGCCACTCCGCTCCCGCAGGTGAATGCCAACGCGAAGGGGCAATACGTCGCGGTGCTGATGTGGCATGATGTGGTGAAGGAGACGAAGGAAGTCTGGTTCGACACCACGGTGAAGGAGCTGAAGACGCAGTTCGAGGCGATCAAGCGGCGGAAATTCAATGTGATACCTATGGACACGCTCCTGCGGTCGCTGACAGAGGGAACACCTCTCCCGCCGCGCCCGCTTGTACTCACATTCGACGACAACAACCAGGGACTTTACGACAACGCTTTTCCGCTGCTGAAGCAGTACGGCTTTCCCGCGACGCTTTTCGTGCACACCAACTACATCGGCGTCCTGACCAGCAAGGCGCACTGCGATTGGCCGACCCTTTTGGCGATGCAGAAGAGCGGGCTAATCACCATTCAGGGCCACACCTGCAGCCATCCTGCCGACATGCGCCTGCTTTCGGACGCTGAAAACAACAAAGAGCTGCGCGACTCGAAAGCCCTGATAGAGAAGCACACTGGCCGCCCGTGCTACGCATTTGCCTACCCGGAAGGCCATTTCGACGATCACGTCGCCCGCCTGACAGTGGCCTCCGGCTACAAGCTCGCCTTCACCGAGAACTGGGGTAGCGCGTCCTCCTCCCGCAACCTGATGCTCGTAAACCGCTACTCCATCCACAAGCGGTTTGCGCAGTCACTCAAAGACGTGGAAGCAGCATGGCGAACGAACGGTGTCAAGAAGAGGTAATCGCTCGCTTCGCTCGGTGCCTAACCCTTATCCATAAGATATTCGATGGCATTTGGGACATCGACCTCGGAGATTTCCAGGATTGCAGGGAGAGTATTGAAAGGTGGGATCGCGATCAGGCGGCGCAGGCCTTGTCCGATCGTCCCCTGCCCCGGCGGAGCATGGCGGTCGCGGTGACTCCCGCAGGCCTCACGGGCATCGTTGAGGTGAAGCGCAGTTAGCAAGGGGGTCAATCCGGCAGCGTCCAACTCAGCGACGAGACGCTCTGGAGCATTGGGGGCAGCCAGATCAAATCCGGCCACGTGCAGGTGGCAGGTGTCCAAGATCAGCCCAATTTTCTGTGGGTCGGCATCGACGTTCGAAATTATGAAGCCCAACTCCTCAATCGTCTGCCCTAGCTCCGTGCCCTCGCAACTGTTCTCCAAGAGCACCTTCGCTCCGGACGGGAGGCGGCCCAAGACATCCTTCAGCTTATAGATGAGCGCCTCCACTGCCGCCTCGCGAGTGGCGTGTCCCTTCTGATAGCCACCGTGGAAACAAGCGCCAGCTAGCCCCAACGAGGCGGCGAGCGTCGCATCGGCGATAAGCGCGACCGCTGACCCGTTGCGGATACGAGGGTCCGGCGAGGCGATATTCGTGAGCAGCGAGGAATGCGCCATTCCCCAAAATGGGCCTTCCAGCGCCGCGCCAGCCCGGTACGCTGTCTGATCCTCTTCACTCGGGATGCCCAGTTTCGACAGGCGCAACGGGTCACGTAGCGTCGTCTGGAACGTTCTGTAGCCATGTCGCGTCAATAACTCAGGAATATCGCGCAGTGGCGGGTCGATGTGCGGCCCAATAAGAGTCATGAATTCTCCATTTCCGGAATGCAATCTGTTATGTTGTCCAGGCGTTCAGTCTTTTCTTGAATCTC
>JANXLO010000242.1 GCA_025355115.1 Chthonomonadaceae bacterium | reverse complement strand
GTCTACACCGACAGCGAACTGATGGCGCATCAACTAAACGGCAAGTATGCCTGCAAGGCTACTCACCTCATTCCGCTCTATAATCGTGCCCGACTGCTGCTTGCGCAGTTTGAGGGCACCGCTGTCACTCACGTGCGACGTGAGTTCAACAAGCGCGCAGACGCGCTTTCCAACATAGGCGCGGACCAGGTGAAGTGACTATTTCCAATTCGCGCTTCAGGCGGGCAGGAGACAGGCAAACATGACAGTTTCGATTCAAAGCATCGTGACACTGCGCTCGTTCATCACGGGAATTGTCGGCGCCGCAGGATTACTGGGCATGCTGTCAGGTGCGTCGACTTCGGTGCGCTCCCATGCGAAATTTCCGATGCTGACGCTCACCTCTCCGCGCCACACTGCCGTCGATGCCATTATCACTGTGCCCGTCCCGCCTGAATTTACTTTCAAAGCGGGATTACCGGCAGGCGGGTGGTACCTCGAATTCGCTGGGAATACGAAGCGCGTCATCAAGCCGATTCCGTGCCAATTCGAAACCTTCAATGGGCAGACGACCCTCTCGTTTCTGCTGCCGCGCATCGGGCAAGGCGAGACTGCTCCCTTTCAGCTCCGGCGTCTTGGGCCTTCAAAGGATCAATCTGCCGGCGTCAAGGCGGAGCGAGTCGGCGCAGATATGGTGATCAAAGTGGACGACGGACTGTTCACTCGCTATACCACTATGAGCGGGCCGAATAAGCCATTCTTCTATCCTATACTCACGCCAGACGGTCAGCATCTCACTCGACGGTGGCCCGTCGAGCCGAATGCAGTCCCCGACGAAACGCATGATCATCCGCACCATCGCGGCCTCTGGTTCACCCATAGCAGCGTCAATGGCGTGGATTTCTGGTCCGAGGTCGATACGATCAATACGAAAGTAGGCAAGACGGTCAACACGAGCTTCTCTGGTCTGGTTTCCGGGCCCGTCTTTGGAGGATTTCAGGCGACGACCGACTGGATCACACCGGAAGGAAAAAAGATTGCTACCGACACCCGGACCGTTCGCATCTATCCGCTGCCTAACGGCGAGCGCCTCCTCGACTTTGCCATCACTCTGAAGCCAGTGGGCGGGCGGCTGACATTTGGCGACAACAAGGACGGCGTGTTCGGTCTTCGTGTCCCCGACTCACTGGCGGTCAACCCCGCAACAAAAATTGCGGCTCCTGGCACAGGACATTATACGAATGCGAAAGGCGACAACGACGGCGCGGCCTGGGGCAAGGCGGCGGAGTGGGTCGATTACTGGGGGCCAGTCGGTAAGGAGACGTGGGGAGTCGCCATGTTCGACAGCCCTCAAAACTTCAGGCATCCGCAAACATGGCATGCTCGGGACTACGGACTCTTCACTGTCAACCCGTTCGCCCTGCACGACTTCAAGCTGGGCGATAAAGGCGCGGGGGACTACACCGTTCCAGCTAACGGCTCCTTGACGCTCCACTATCGTGTGCTGTTCCATAAGGGGGACAGCGTTGCCGCCCATATTCCCGACCAGTATGCGGCCTACTCCGATCCTCCGGTGGTAGAGGCTCATTGGTAGAGTCGGCCATGCGCTACATCGTGGTGGATCTTGAGGCCACGTGCTGGACCGCGCCGAGAAACTCCGATATGATGGAGATAATTGAGATCGGAGCCGTATGCCTAATTGGCAGCGCAGGCCCGGCGGTCGGCGAGTTCGCGGAATTCGTCCGGCCCGCAGAATCACCCATCCTGAGCGAATTTTGCATCGAACTGACGACCATCACTCAGAATATGACGGATGTTGCAGACCCCTTCACCCTGGTATTTCCCCGCTTTGTAGATTGGATCGGCAAGGAACCATTTCGTCTCGTCTCTTGGGGCGGGTACGATCTAACGCAGTTTAAAAAAGACTGCGTGAGACATAAAATCCCTCTTCCCGCCTCTTTCGAAAATCACATTAACCTCAAGCAGGAGTTCTCCCGAGTCAAGAAGCTCAAGCCGATGGGGATGAAGGCTGCGCTCGAGATCCTAGGCATTCCCCTGTCCGGCACCCACCATCGCGGCATAGACGACGCCCGCAACACCTCCATGATCGCCCAAATAATTCTTCCACTTCTCAAGCCGTGATGCCCCATTACTTCCATGCTTACCGGTGCGACGGTCGATACGTGAATCAATGGAGTATTTGGTTTTCGCATGCGGAAAGCGAAATGTCTTGTATAAGCCGAAGCTTTCAACTTTCGGCTTTGCCATTCCTTGAGACAGGGATTTTGTCGGGGAGCAGTTCGCCAGTTTTGGCGTTGCGGAGACCGGCGTGGGAGTACTGAATCACGTAGGCTTTGCGGGTTCCGCTTGTGCGGTTGACGCCGCTTTTGTGGAAGGTCAGGGAGGTGAAGGCTATCAACGATCCGGCTTTTACGGGAACCTGGATTCCCTGGTCGGGATCGTCAAGGGGGTGGCAGATGAGGCCGATGGGGCTTGGAAGATGGGGAACGAGGCCGCGCTTGTGGGAACCGGGGATGACGGAGATGCAGCCGTTCTCCAACGTCGCATCGTTGAGGGCGAGCCACAGCGTGAGATAGGGTGAAGGCTCGACGGGCGTGTAGCCGTCGTCTTGGTGCCAGGGAAACTCCTTCGCCCCGTCGGGGCCCTTGAAGACCGACTGATTCCAGTAGAGATCAGTGTCCGGCCCGAGCAGTTGAGTTGTGATCGCGACGAACTCCGGGCGCAGGCAGAACTCCCTCACGGTAGGATCGTGCTCGGCGAGAAATGCCGTGAACGAAATCTCCCCGGCACGTGAAATGCCCTCTGTGCCTCCCTTCGCGATCAAATCCTCTTCGTGTCTGCGTTGGAAGGCCTCGATGTTCGTCGCCAGCGCATTCATATCCTCAAGTGAGAAGACCTCGTCGAGCACGAAGAAGCCGTTGTCAGCGAACTCCTGCCGTTGTGAGTCGGTTATCATCGGAATCATGCAACTCTCCTCCGCTCATCTATCATTGGTTCCAGCCCAGCCTGCCGTTGATCGAGATGCTGTAGGTCGCCTGGTGCGTGGCCATAGCATAGGTCGACCAAATCGCCTCCGCGCAGAACTCGGCGAGTATGATGCCGAGCGCGACCTGATGCAGTTTGTTGTGCCCTTTCAAGCCGTAGTAGCGCTCGACGAAGAGCTTCACCAGCCACACGATGATGAGGCCAGTCCAGAAATAGTCGAGGCCAAAGTTCATGGCGAGAGCGAATCCGGCCGGATGGAGCGCAAAGCCGGGAATGCGGAAGCGGATGAAGTCCAGTCCTAGGACAACCAGAAATCCCAGTAGAACGAACGCTATAGCGACGCTGTTGGGCGGCTGATGCTTATTGATGAGGGTGTCCACCACGCCTGCGGTCTCGCCCCCAGGGTTTTTCACCGCATAGTGATAGCCTGTGGATATGTAGACCATGTGGCCCAGGATGCTGCCTACCACGGTGGCGATCAGAATGGCAATGAAAAGGGCGCGCTGATTCAGCTTTGCCGTATCGCCGAGCTTCATTGCCTCCAGCTGATGGGGCATGGGGTGAGTGCGGTGAATGCGATTGAAGATGTGGAAAGTCGTCACCATTCGGCTGATGCCCGCCTGCGAAAGCGCGCCTGTCCCGGCGAAATCAACCAGCATCTGGTTCGGCCCCATGAAAGCCATTTCGTGCGAGGGCGCGCCGATCTGAGCGCGCATTCGTGTAAGGGCCACGCTGAATGCCAGAAACAGGAGCGTCTCAAAGGCGACCATCCAGAGCGGGATGCCGATGAACAGACCTATCCCGCCAATCCCTGCGATGCTGACCAGCAGGCCCGCGAACGCGATCCTGTGGGGGACGCCGCTCCCATCTCCGCCTCCGTGCAGAATCTGATGCCAGACGCCGCCCAGATAGTTTCGCGCCACCCATGCCGAGGTGCAGAATAGGGCGAGGAACGCCCCCCAGGACTGCTCGCTGAAATAAGGAGGGCTTGGCACCAACCCTCCGCCCCCAAACACTCCCGCGCTCTCCGTATAGCCGATGGCATAGGTGAAAACCTGCATTCCTTTTCGGAAAAAGAAGAAGAAGATGCAGGAGAACAGCAGATCGGTCGGCATGAAGAATCCAATGACCGCCATATAGGGGAACAGGCCAATCGGCGTCCAGCCAATCGCGTTAAACGGCGGACTTTGGAAAAACGAGGAGAGGTCGCCGATGAAGCGTACATTGATCAGGGGCAGAGACGGATAGATGAAGTGAAATCCGTTCAGCATATCTATCGCGAACATCACCACGAACGGAATGACAAAGAGTTTGCTTTGCCAGAGTTTCGACCGTCCCGCACCCATCTGCACGATCGCCATGGGGAGCTGAATGATCGGGAAGGCCAGCTTCTCACGGTTGCACCACTCGTCGCGCATCAAGCTATTGATGCAGAGCATCGCCGAGCAGATGAACGTCACAAGCACTGTCCAGGAGAAAATGTATGGCCACCAGAGCGGCAGTCGCGAGAGGAAGTGCCGAAAGCCAAAGCCGCCGTTTCGATAGTCCGTAAACTTGTCTGCATCGTCCGGGGAGATGAAGAACCAGCGGTTGGTGTACGGATTGATGTACTTGTCGAATCGCGAATCGATGTTGTGATAGAAGGCATAGGCGTGGATGTAGGGGTTGATTACGTTCATCCACTCCGCGCAGATCGCGCCCATGACGGTGTGCATAGCGTAGAAGATGATGAGTTCACCCTCCGTCAACGCCCACTTAGGAGCGACGCGCCGCACCACGAGGTTGGCCACTGCGACGATGAGAGTCAGGATGACGGGCGGAACCATCAGGGAGAAAATGACGTCGACGAGCTGATCCGAAGACCAGTAGGCCGTGACCGGGGCGAGCAGCAGGGCAAGCATCATCGCTCGTCCACTGAACCAGCGGGGAGCGGGCCTGTCTTCGGTCTGTGAGGGTTTTTCCGCTGCCGACTCGGGCAGCATGGTAGGCTGTGCCAATGCTTGCTCCTGAAAATTAATATGCTTTAGGGGCCGAACAGCATCCAGTCGAGGACACGGCACTGCATGCTCGTGTAGCGCGTGAACTCTTCGCTAACCATAAATCGCCATTTGCCGTCAAGGTGCCAGCCATCGTTCAGCCGGGTAACCAGAAGACGGACATGCTGTGTGCGGACAGGCGGAAAGGTGAGCAGCCCCGACCAGCCGACCCAGTTCTTCGCCTGCGCGACGGTTCGCCATCGAGTCCCGTCATCGGAGACCTGTACGGCGTAGTCTCGGGGAACACCGCCGTCGACGGCGGGAACAGGAACAAGTAGCAGTGACCTGTCGATCATTCGCGATTGAGGGAAATCGACTTGGAGCCACTGAGGAGTCTCAGTTGACGCATCGACCGCGGAGGCCTCCCACCAAGTTCTCTCCAACAGACCAGGAGCGGCATCGCGGATGGCCCAGCGTCCATCGATTGCATGCGCCGCCGGATGATCCTTCGTCTCCGAGGAGGCATGAACAGTGGCCCCAAGCGCGGCGGTCGCATAGTTCCTGCCGAGCGTCCGGGGCTCCGTCAGCTCCAGGGCTTCGCCTTTTAGAAGATGCAGGTAGAGCGCATAACCGTCGATAGGTAGCGCAGTTCCGTTCTTCTGAGAGCGAAGTGCCAGCGGGCTGCCGTCGACACGGAAAGCCTGAATGGCTCGATTGCCGACTGTGAGTGTGATTGGAAAATCGAGAGTCCAGAGGGCGATCACATCATCTCGAGGGCCTGAGAAGCGAAGGGCATAGACGCCGAAGAGCGGCTGTTCCAGCTTTCCGACCGTGCGGCCAGCGGTCTGCTCCGTCATCACGCGAAGCGCGAGGCCCGCAGGCTCCAGAGTCCCGGCGTTGGCGTCTCCACCACCTCCCGACTCTGCCAGATACCAGGGCTCGAACCCGTTGTGTACGGTATAGAAGTAGTACTGCCGCTCATTGGGAATTCCGGCCGCGAAGGCGTTCAGGTATTGCCGAACGGCGTAGCGGGCCTGCTCGTCGCGGCTGGTGTGGTTCCAAGTGTAGCCCTGTTCGGTCTGCCAGAGAGGAAGATTGCCCGCCGCCTCGTGCAGCTTCGCAAGATACTGAGGATTGCCGAACAGCTCCCACGGCTCTCCTGGTCCCATGTAGGTATGCGTGGTAATACCGACAGCGGATTTAAGAGCGTCCGACTTGCGCATCGCCTCCACGAAGCGGAGGGAGTTGGGGACGGAGACGCACGCAGGGCCAATGATCGTGCAGGTCGGATCGGCTCGCTTTGCGCCTCGGAAGAAGGGCAGGAACGACTTCTGGACGTAGTCCTCGGGCGACATGCGAAAGTTCGGCTCGTTCTCCACTTCCCACACGTTGCATTGGTCTTTGCATCGGCTGACCATCTCAAAAACAAGCTGCTCATACTCAGTTGGAGTGCACCATTTGGGCACCTCGTTGGCCTGAAAAAACCAGGAGACGCCCCATCGCTTCGACTCTCGCGCAGCGCTGTCCATCACCTCGTCAAGCTGCTTCCAATTCTCTTTGCCGCGCTCCGGGAAAAAATCGCTCATGCGATGGCTCTCGCGCATGCCCTTCAGTCCCATAAGTGCCGCGTAGCCGTAGACTGAGATTTGCTCGTCGCGGCTGACTGGCATCGCGGGAATGGCTGGTGATCTATCCACGACCGCGAAGCGGGTGCGATATTCCGAGGGCGCGACGTCAGTGACTAACGCTCCGACTGGCGAGAGCGAGAACTTAACGCTGTACCATCCCTGCGGCTTTGCGGGGATAGTGACGGAGGCAGATTTGGCGACACGCGCTGCGGCACCATCGATATTTATGACGCCCTGTCCGGCGGGCTTGTTGAAAAAATCCCGCATAGTCCAGGTCACGCGCCAGTTGGAGGCAGCCTTGAGGCGATCAAGTGAAGCGTCGGCGAACTTCAGGGTGAACTTAATGGGACTGCCCGTCACCGTGAGATTAGCAAACGCATCGCCGAGAGGGGTGAATACGGGAGCAGGCTGAAGAGCTTTTGCAGGCGCGGAGTCGAGCGCGAAGGTGACCCGCATCGGCTTGTCGTTTTCGAGCAAGCTTCGGCGATAGTTCAGCCCCTGAAATATTCCGGCCTCATCGATATTAAAC
>JANXLO010000224.1 GCA_025355115.1 Chthonomonadaceae bacterium | reverse complement strand
GAGTTCGCGGCGGCGATATCATCCGTTTGGACTGCCACGCCGGCGTGCTTGAGCAAAAGTTCCGCAGCACCTCTGGAACCAACGTGAACCGGTCGGCCTTCAGCACATGCATAACGAGCACGGCTGCGGTCGCGAATTATTCGCCGGCTTTCGCCGGAGTGCGGGCGATGCCGAAGCGGGCGCGCTCTCCCTGATGTGAAGGATCGTCGGTGAATATTCGTGAAATAGTCAGTGTCGCTCCGGTCATACCGGTGTTGACCGTCAGCGATCTGGCGCATGCAGTGCCCCTTGCTCGTGCCTTGAGCGCCGGCGGGCTGCGGGTGCTAGAAGTCACCCTGCGCACCCCGGTGGCCTTGGCCGCGATCGAGGCTATGCGCAAAGCAGTTCCAGCTGCCATCATCGGCGCCGGCACACTAACCCGGGCGGTGGATTTTGCGGCTGCCGACCGTGCCGGTGCGCAATTCGGCGTAACTCCCGGGCTCACGCCAGAACTCGCGCAGGCATCGCGTGGAGCGCGGTTTGCGTTCGCCCTCACTCCAGTGTTTTCTGCGGCTCTTGTGCACGGACAGGACAACCATCGCGGCGCATGCGAGGACGAACCAGTCCCCGAAACGAACGTAGGGCGTAGTGCCGTCGCGAAGCAGCGCAGTTCGCTTCAATATTGCAGTCGCATTCAGGGGCGCACGGGCTGTTATGCTCCCTTTAGAGTCGATGAAGCAGGTGATTCCCGTCGTCGTGGAGCGAACCACATCGCGCCGGCACTCGATGCCCCGCAGGACGACAGCGGCGAGATGCTGCTCCATCGCGGCCTCACTATGGAACCAGTCGTCGTTGCTCTGTGTCACCAGCAAATTCGCCCCCTCACGGGTCATGGAGCTAGCGTAGGCCGGATACATCGATTCATAGCAGATAAATGGGCCGAGCGCGACTGGGCCTGCCGCCCTGTCCGTAAATCGGAGGATGGTCGTCTCGGTGCCAGGGGTTACATCCCCCGCGGGAATCTCGAAAGTCTCTTTCAGAGACGCTGGGAGCAGAGCCCTGAAGGGGATGAACTCGCCGAAGGGCACCAGTTGTTGCTTGTTATAGCGAGCGTATTTGCCGCTGTCCGGAGGAAAGAACACCGACGCGTTCGATTCGATTGCCCAGTGGTTGCCGAGTTTGGAGTGGAGCTCGATCACACGAGATCCGATGAGAAGCGGAGCATGGGCTTGCACTGCCAGGGAACGGAGAAAATCGTATGTTCGCTGGTCTGTCAAAGCGTCCCCTGGAGAGGAGGATTCTCCCCAAACATAGAGCGCAGGAGGAGGCGACATCACTTCAGCCTGTCGCGTCAGCTCCATGAAAGTGCGGAACTCCTGCTCACGTGATTCTCGGGCATCGTTGGACTTGAAGTTGCCTTGCATCGCCGCGATGGGAAGGGGCCGCCCGCTGTCATGGAAGCCCAGACGCGCCGCGCCGTACAGGCAGACGAAAAGAGTCAGAATGCCCGCAGCCCACAGGCCCTGCCCACTGCCCTCCTCCTTACGGTGCATCCACCTGTAGGCCAGAGCCGCATTCACAAGCATCACCAGAAAGCTGATTCCATAAGCTCCGGTCGTGTCAGCAATCTGGAGAAGAGGCAGAAACCTGTACTGAGAGTAGCTGAGCTGCGCCCAGGGCATCGTCAATGAGCCAACTGTTCGCGCCCACTCCATGACGACCCACAGTGCGGCAGGCGCAACAATGCGCCACTGCCCGGTCGTACGCTGGAGGAGCCACCACGATCCCGCCCCCCAGAGTCCATAGAACCAGGCGAGAATCATCGTAAGCAGCAGCCAGGCGACCCATCCGACAGCGGAGTGAGTCCAAGCGGCAATGGTCAATCCAGTCCAGTACCATGTCAGGCCGAGAAATACGCATCCGAACAGATAGCCACGCCAGAGCGCCTGGCGGAAGCGTGTAGCGCGAGTGATGCCAACCACTAACGGAGCGAGCGCAACCCATGCCAACGGCCATAGACTAGCAGAGGGATGCGCGAGCCAGAGGAGCACTCCCGCTACCGCTGCCAGACGCAATCCGGACAGGCGCTTCGTTGATAGGGGGGGTGAAGAAGGATTGGCGGTCTGCTCCGCTTGCGGCAATGAGGGTGCATCGGTTATAATGGGTTTCGGGTTCATGACTAAGTATGTTGTACCCGAAACCCGCCGCCTCGCGCAAATATTCCGCTCGAAAAATCAGGCTGCGGAAAAGGATGTCTGCCATGCGAATTCGACCGTCCAGTAGGCGACCATGCGGTCAGCTGAACTCACAAAAAGACAGAGTTTCCAATGCAGAGACGGGCCTGCCGTCTACAGCCATGGTTTCTGCGAAAACGTTGCTCATGGCAGCAATGATTAGCATTGCGGGAATGGCTCTGATAGGGTGCGCGAAACTGCCTCCGAGTCAGTCCAGTGGAACCGCCCTTTCCGGAAAACGCCTTGTGATCACCCTGCGCTTCCGTCAGGCGGTCAATCCCAACTTTCACTACTTCTTTCTAATTAACTACGACACAAGCATGGGAATGGCGGGCAACCAGAATGCACCAGGGCCGATTCCTGTGATCGGCCCGGCCAATGCAAATCAAGGTTACGGCAACGGATTCGCGACAGGTTCAGGCACCAGCGCCAACGGCTTTACGGACTTCGTTCGCTTCGAGGGCAACTCGTATCGGCTGTTCCATGTCGTAGGCAATCCCACTCTTAGCAACTTCGTGGATGAGGGGATGCCCGTCAATTTCACTCTTCCGAACTCCAATAATCCCACTGTGCTTCAGTTTGAGATCGATCTGGCACAACTCGTTCTCCAGCCAACCGGAGCTGCCCTCCCCGATCAGATGCAGACTATATCGCAGGCGAAAACAATACGCTGGCTCCAGATGAACATTGTGGCGACCGACGTCATTCCTCGCGACCAAACTCAGCTCGTCGCCAAGCAGGTCGAGTCCCTCGGGGATACCCGCTCGCTCACCGGAGCTAGCAGCTTCCTCACACTCGACATGACTCAGCTTCGCACGTACGACAACCAGAGCTTCATCGGGCAGACAGTCTTTGAGCCGGCCGACAACGATGTCTTCGGCAGCGCCAATCCTGATCCGTCGCTTGATCTCGTGGACTACTCGATTATCGTTCGCCAGCAGTAGCCGCGGCTCTCCTTCGCGCGTCTAAAATCTGTGCAAGTCTGCCAACGTCTCTGAGACGAACTTCGGTTCAAGGAAAGATCAAGCACATGCAACCACCGCCATTCAAAGCCTGCCCGCAGTGCCAGAGCCCGGCTCAATTGAACGCATCCCACTGCTCCCGGTGCGGGCACATGTTTCTGACGCAGTTTGGCCAGCCTTTTCAGCCGCAGATGTATGCCCCGATCCCTTATGCTCCGCAGGCTCAAAACAAATTGGCTGCCGGCCTATGCGCGATCTTTTTGGGGTCGTTCGGCGTCCATAAGTTCATACTGGGCTACACAAATGAAGGCATCACGATGCTGCTTATAAGCCTGATTGGCGGCTTCTGCACGTGTGGCTTGGCCACACTGGTAATGCATGTCATCAGCATCGTCGAAGGCATAATCTACCTGACCAAATCCGATGAGGATTTCGTGAACACCTACGTCGTCCGCAAGAAGGGCTGGTTCTGATCCGATATCTGCTGGCAACTCAGATGAAGCTGGCGGAAGCGAAGAAGAATGATGCAGCCATCAACCGTCAACGAATACCCGACTGACCAGGCAAGCGTAGTTTCGTAAGTCAGGATAAAGTTGAACATTGAGGAGTGAACAACATTGACACGCAGCAAGAGCGTGACCGTCAAATTAAGCGCAGAGGAGCACGAATGGCTGCGACGTCGGGCCTATTGGGAGGCGAAGCCGATGGCTGAACTGCTCCGTGACCATATTCACCACCTCATCTCCGAGGAGGGCTATCTGCGCCCGCCGGACGAAGATCCTCAGGACTTTGGCTATGAGAAGGAGATGATGCAGTTTGTCGTCGGTGTGCAGAGCGACAGGGAGTGATGGGGACACTCGGCAGCCTCT
>JANXLO010000211.1 GCA_025355115.1 Chthonomonadaceae bacterium | reverse complement strand
GGGTGGCCCACCGGGGCGTACCCCAGGAAAGGAGAGGTTCCTCCGCTGTCGGCGATGAGACGTACGGCGATGTCTTCTAAAGCACCGGTTGTTATCCCCGGTTTTACTGCCGCCTCGACCGCCTTGAGCACCAGATTCACCACACGCCCCGCAGCGCGTATCTTCACTATCTCTTCAGGACTCTTCAAATAGATCATAACATCTCTTCAGTTGCTGTGTCGCCATCAATGCTCGGCACGACGATCAATTCATACAAGTCTATTTCATTTGCCCGATGGCATCCATGACACGACTGAAAACCGTTTCCGGCTCTGCGATGGCGTCCACGGTATAGAGTAGCCCGCGTTCACGATAGTACTCGATCAGCGGAGTGGTCTTTTCCATATAGACTTCTAGTCGGCGCTGGACGATATCCGGGTCATCATCGGCGCGTCGAACAAGCTGCGTATGACAGAGGTCGCAAAGCCCGGACTGAACCGGCGGCTGTGTCAGCAGATGATAGCTCGAGCCGTCCACAGGGCAGACGAGTCTGCCGCTGAACCTGCCTACTATCTCCGGAATAGGCGCCTTCAGCTCGAGCGCGCCGCTTACGTGTTGCCCGCGCTCCTCAAGCATGGTTGTCAGCGCTCCGGCCTGCGGTATCGTGCGAGGGAAGCCATCCAACAGAAATCCAGTCTCGCAGTCCGGCTCCGCCGTACGAGCTTTCACCGCTGCGATGACCACCTCATCAGGCACATACTCGCCTTTTTCAATTCGATACCGCTCGATGATACGGCCCAGATCAGTGTGTCGCGTGATCGCGTCCCTGAACATGGCACCGGTCGAGATTGTCGACACCTCGTAATGAAGGGCGATACGCCCTGCCTGCGTTCCTTTGCCGACCCCGGGCGGTCCGAGCAGCACAAGAATCATGGCTGCATCTCCTCGCGCCGAGACGGCCTATGGTGTGCAGGACTCACATCGCGGTTCCCTGTCCACTTTTGATGAAGCCTTCGTAATTCCGCATCAAGAGCTGAGCTTCGATGGCCTGCATGGTCTCGATGGCCACACCGACGATGATCAGAAGAGAGGTTCCTCCAATCAGGGTCACGGACTGGAAGTGCGTGACATTCGGCACTACGTACTGGGCGACCGCAATCAGGGCCAGGAAGAAGGCGCCGGCCAGCGTGATGCGTGAGATAACCCGCTCCAGATATTCGAACGTCGGCTTGCCGGGGCGGATGCCTGGAATGTAGTTGCCGTACTTTTTCAGGTTGTCCGCTATCTCCTGCACGTTCATGACAATGGCCGTGTAGAAGTAGGTGAAGACAATGACGAGCAGGGCATAGAGCAGAGTCGAGGGGATATTTGCGCCAGGGTTGAGCTGCAAAAGCACCTCTTTGACCTTGGCCATAAACCCCGTCTGTATCGGAATGGCATTGGCGATCGTTGCCGGGAAAAGCATTAGCGAGATCGCGAAGATGATCGGGATGACTCCAGCGGAGTTCACTTTGATCGGGAAGTAGGAGGCTCCGCCCTGCGTCTGGCTTCTGCCGATGACGCGCTTGGTGTGCTGAATAGGGATTCGGCGGGTGCCCTGCGTTATCATGATGATGACCCAGACGGTTCCGACGAATGCGGCAATCAGAAGCACCAGATTGAACCAGGGCGTTCCGGCCTTCAGCTGTGCGATGATGCGCGCTCCCTGCGTCGGAAGGCTGAGCAGAATTCCTGCGAAGATGACGAGGGAGATGCCGTTGCCGACGCCCTTCTGCGTCACTTGCTCGCCCATCCAGAGGAGGAAGGAGGAGCCTGCCGTCAGCGCGATCCAGATCTCAAAAAGATGGAAGCCGCTGAGGTGCGCGCCATTCTGGCCGAAGATCATCGTGATCCCGATCGCCTGCACGAAGGCCAGTCCCACCGTCAGATTACGCGTGATCTTGGCGATCTGCTTACGGCCCGATTCGCCCTCTTTCGAAAGCGCATCCAACTGCGGCAGAGCAATCGTCATCATCTGCATAATAATGGAGGCATTTATGTATGGGCCGATGCCCATCGCGAAGATGGACATACGTCGCAGAGCGCCGCCGCCGAAAGCGTCGATGAGCTGGAGGATTCCCGAATTGCCGCTCTTCAGCAGGTTGTTGATGATGGTGCGGTCGATACCGGGCACAG
>JANXLO010000183.1 GCA_025355115.1 Chthonomonadaceae bacterium | reverse complement strand
CCGGAACCGACCGTAGTTGCGACCGCGCCTCCGGCGGTCGTCGATGTCAAAGAGGCGATCAAAGAGGCGATCAAAAACGCGATTGAGGAGGTTCTTGAAGAAGCCTCATCAACTAAAACTGTCAAAGATGCGGTGAAAGAGGCAGCGCGGGAGGCAGTTCGCGAAATCACGCACCAGTCGCCTATCTGACGCACGGGAGATGAAGCAGACTATGACCTCGGGCCAAATCAATCTTCGGTGGCTCATCGTCTCGCCCCTCACTCTGCTTCTGGGAGTGCTGCTGCTCTATACCGGGATTGTCGGCAGAACCCGTCAGACGAAAAGCAAAATTCCGTCCTCCGCGGCCTCAGACGCCGCCAACGAAGGCGTGGTCGAGATCCCCGACGTCTCCGGCTTCCAACAGGTCGTGGCCCTCAGCGATCCTCATGGCATGGGCGACAACCTCGTCCACCTCCTCGCTGCGTGCAAAATCATCACTCCCGACGGCCACTGGTTGGCTGACCGCACTCTTTTGATCGTCGTCGGCGATTCGATCGACAAAGGCCCGCAGAGCCTGGAGATCATCGACCTCTGGCGCATCCTTAGCGTAGAGGCGCTAAAGAACGGCAGCCGCGTCGTCGTGCTGCTCGGCAACCACGAAGCCGAGTTTCTCGCCGATCCCGAGAACAAAAAAGCCGCGACTCTGCGGGACGAACTCAAGGAAAAAGGCCTCGATATTCATGATGTGACGGACTTCAGGCGTCCCAGAGCGCAGTTTCTGCGGGCCATGCCTTTGGCCGCTCGCGTCGGAAAGCACTGGCTTTTCTGTCATGCGGGGTGGGTGCCTAGGATGCCCTACGCCAACTTCGTAACCAAAGCGCAGGCTGTGCTTCGGTCAGGCGACTACGGCAACGACTTTCTCCTCGATCCCGATTCCATCCTTGAAAAGCGCGCCGACAAGGACGGACGGAAGTGGTGGGAATCGGCCTCTGAAGTTCAAGAGCTGGAGTCTCGACTCATTGCCGATGGTCTCTACGGCGTAGTTTTCGGACACCAGCCCGATGCCTTCGGCCTCTCGGGTGAGATCGGCCCTTATTCCCTCTCCGATGCCCGCCTCATCAAAATCGACAGCGGCATGTCCCCAGAGGCCGGAGCTCATCCCGGTCATCTGCTCCGCTTCACCGTCCCCGACGAGCTGACACACGATAAGCGTCCCGCCCATATCTTCTCCTCCGGCTTCGAGCCCGACAGCCCCGAACTCCGTACCGTACCACTGTGACAAATAGCTCATGCCGCCAAAAATATAGCTCGCTTCGCTCGCTGCCTAACACCTGCCCCTTCCCTGAAAGGAAGGGAAGCCAGAGGGAGAGCTCGCTTCGATCGCTGCTCTAGAACGAATCGTTCATCCACATCGTCGGGCCATCTAGGAGCTGGCGAAGAGCCTCATACCCTGCCTCTGAGTGCGCCTCCAGCCTTCCGGCCTTGCGGAGACTGGCAAGATCGGGCGAGCCGTGATACGCCTGAGTCAGGGCTTGAATATCCAGTGTGATCTCTGGCTCCGCATCGCTCTTGGCGACCGTCGTGCTTCCCCCTTCGAAGCTCACTCGCCACGTTCCCTGATTCCAGGGGGCGACCTCATCCAGCACCAGGAGAGTGACGGCCCCTATCGAAGATTTGTTGGGCTTCCATGCGGACAACGCGGCAGGAACGTCGACGATGCGGGCCATCGTCACAGGGCGAGTCTGTGTCTTGACATCCCAGTGGTAGAAACGATGCCACAGCGAATCGTCCTCCGGCGCGCGCCATGCGAATTTCTCTATCTGCATCTCGTGCCGCCGCAACAGCCCCAGGAGCGCACTCTCGGCGCGCGGCGTCAGTACCACGAACTCCCGCAGGTTCGTCTCCTCCCGCTTCCAACCCCTGAACGTCAAATAACCCTCCAACCGGCCGCCCTTCTCATAGAGGAATGTGTAGGTGTACTCCTTGTCCCCATCGTCGAGCACCCTATTCCACAACCGCTCATCCCTCACCACCAGCCCACGATATCTCGCCGCGAACTCTGCGTAGCAGGCGATCACTGCGGGGCGATCTGCCGCCACAGCGGCGCGGACATTCTCGGTCTCCTTCTCAGGCGGCAGGATACGCGTCGCTACGGAAAAATCGTTTCGCCTACCAACCCACGCCCAGCCCAGTTTCCGGTAGAACTCCCAACTGAAGGGAAAGAGATCTGAGACGACCTCGCCGGACTCCCGCATCTTTTCCAGGGTGAGCCGCAGCAGAATATTCGCGTAGCCGCGTCCACGGCTTGCGGGCAGACAGACCACCCCGGCGATGCCTCCCATAGGCAGGATGCAGCCCGGCCCGAAATGCTGCTTGTAGTGAATGATCGTCGCCTTCGCCTGCAGTCCATGCTCATCCCACAGCCCGTAGGATGTGGAGGGCAGTCGGTTCGGATCTTTGAGGCGATTTTCGGCGAAATGATCGTCGCGCGCACCTTCA
>JANXLO010000161.1 GCA_025355115.1 Chthonomonadaceae bacterium | reverse complement strand
CCGGAACGCCGCATCGTTCATTGGCGTTACGGAGAAGCCGATCACGGAAAAATCGTGAGGAAGCAGATCAGAGCAGGCGAGGTTGTAGAGTGCGGGAATTAGCTTGCGCTTGGTAAGATCACCTGATGCGCCGAAAATAATGAAAGTGTTCGCTTCATCTGGACGCTGCAGCAGGTTTGATACCGTTCCCGGAAAAGCGACATTAACGGGCGCAGTGGGCAATTTCGACGATTCTGGCGACGGCATGGCATCTCCTCTCAGCGTAGGTTCACGTGCGGTAAACGTCGTGCAAACAGAGCAGACTACTATTCGTCATAAGGCTAGCGGTTCCCTGTCTGATTATTTGAGGCCAGCGATTGAGCAAGGCTCAGGATAGCGTGAACGTCATGGTAAACCGCAGCCGTACTGCCTGCCATGCGGTCCGATTTCGCTCTCTGTTCTTGACACTTGATAGCAGGAACTGTATAATTTAGCAGGCAGCGGCGCTCGGATGATGGCAATGTGTTCCGCTTCAGTGCCTGAATAGGAGAATATTGCTCGAGCGAATTCAACAGGTGGCTATTGGAATCGTGCCCGCACTGGTCGCGTCAATCTGCGTCCGGAACGAGGCGCGTCTGACGGTGTGGGTTGGAAGCCGAGAGTCTGTGCTTCCGCTCGCCGTCATAGTGCTGTTGCTCTCAGTATTCAGCAAGCGTCTTAGGCACTTGCTTATCATCACGCTCTGCTACGGCGTTGCGTTCATGGCGATACGAGACATCAGCCGAGTGGGAAGCCAACCCTTGCCACAGGTTCTGAACTTCGATTTCATCGATCAGTCCCGCCCCGCCATTTTGATGCTTGTCGCGGCCCTCTCGGCAACCGCGGCCTTCATGGAGACGTTCAAGCCGGGCACTGTGTGGGCACGTCGATGTTATTTCGCGGCCTCTGCGCTCTATTTCCTCGGTCTGGGAATAGTCCATGTGGGGAAATATGGCTCCTGGAAAGCCGTCCTGCTCTGCTTCACCGGCGTCACCGCCATATTCGGATGCATTTTTGCCGACCGCATCGTGTCTTCGGAGGCAGCAGTGGAGGCTGATGACGCAGTGCCTGAGTTGACTGACATGGAGCTGCAGGAGTTGAGGGAGGAGGCTCATCGCCGAACATTGCTCGCGAAAGAGTGGCACGGCCCCTCCGAGTCCGAACCCATTGCAGGAGAGAAGTGATTGGCCACAGGCTGAGGCAGTTGAATAAGTCAGCGTTCGCGGTGCGCAGATGGAGTCGGCTCAGGGGCCAGTGGGACGGGCACATCTAATGGGGAGAGCTGCAGCTGACTCACCACTTCCTTGCGCAGGCCACGGCTATCATGGGTCGCGTCTTTGCCGCCTCGTTTTTCCTTTTCTAGTTCGCGCCCGCTGAGCCTCCCCCCGCCTGGAGCAACTTCAGTGCCGAAACGACTCAGGCCAGCCGAGGCAGCCGAACGAATTGGGAAAAAGAGGTGCCGAATCTTATCATTTTCGCCGTTCGGCGCGAGAAGCACGTACGTTCGATCCTTCATCAGACGCTCCATAGCAGCGCTCTCCTGCTCGTCGCCGATGAGTGAAAGCGCGATGATCCCCGCGACGCGTACACGGTAATGGTCGTTCGTCAGGGCGTCCTTCAGCTCCTTATCGAGGAGTTTACGCTGTGAGGATGAAACGCCCCTATCCAGTAGCGGAAAAGTAAGCACTTTCTGAAGCCAGTTCGTCGGATCAGCGGCACGATGTTGATATGCGGTGATGCCCAGGCCGAGCACAGCGCGGCTGCGGAGGTAGGGGTCTGGGCTCTGCGAGAGTCGAAGCAGAACTGGGAAAAGTCGCGGTGAAGCCCGCCATGCTAGCAGGTCGGCGGCAACGTAGGTGTAGGCGGGCAGACCCCGCAACCTCTCGGGGCATTCAAGGATGCCCAGGATCAGGCGATCTATGTCCACACCCATCTTTTCCAGAGAGTTGACTCGCGAAGCGTCGACTCCCGCGCCGTCTTCTCCTGGTTCGAGCAGCAACGATATGGAGATTACCGCCATCTCACGCTTCAAGCCCGCTCTGGCAGCCGCCTCCAGCGCCTGTTCCCGAAAGCGACGATTGAGCGCAGCGGTCGATCCAAAGGTGAGACCTGGATCGAAAGGCGCAGCGAACACTGGAAACGCCTGCTCGGGCTGGCCCAGAGCCAGCAGACTCTTTCCGACGGCCTCCTTCAATGTGGTCTCACAGCCGATCTGTTCCAATGTGAAGTGCGAGGACGCTGTATCCACGGCTCGTCGATAGTCGCGACGATCAAAGGTGCGTTTGACTTCGGCAATGAATTCCTGATCGTTTTTTCCTGCCTGTCCATTGAGGCGCGGCGCACGGCTGTAGTCTCCCCAGGCAAGCGAGAAGGGATGCTCTCTACCCCAGGCTATCTCCCATGACATGCCTGTGAGAGCCAGTGAGTAGAGCGTATCCTCGTTAAGCCTCTCTCCGCGCCAATGCATCTTCTGGCTAGCCTGAAGAATCTCCTCGCGGAAAAGCGACGAAATCTCTCCGGGCTTGCTCCCTTTGTCCTGTGATAATCCGCGCTGACACATACTAAGGACAAGGAGAGCGCAGAGCAGAACTCTGCCAGCAGAGAGGCAATTGATGTCCTGGCGTGAAAAGTGATACCCTGCTCGAGGAAGGGCTTTAGTCGCGGTCGTTTTATGCATAAACAGAGAAGCCTTTCCTGATTCACAGGAGAGACCAGGGCATTCTTGGGGGCTATGAGGGCGCCTGATCGCACTGGAAGTTTGTCGATTGCTCCCCTCCGATGTTACATTCATTTCCTTTCCACCCATTTTCAGCGCGACACTTTGACTTGCGCAGCGTCAAAGTGGGAAGCACGCTGAACTGCTATTCTTGACACTCCGCGGTTTGCAGGGTACTATCCCCGAAAGTAGCGCAGATTCTTAGCCCGTAGAATTCATGAGCATCTTGCGATTCCCCGCGCAGTTCCACAGCCAACCGCGTCGGAGCAGACGACGGATACACCTTAAAGGAGATTGATATGGTCAAGTCCGCCCTTGCGCTTGCGACCTCCGTGGCGCTGTTGAGGATGGCAAGTCCGTCTGCCGCACAGACACGCTCCCCCGGCGGCGCGAAGCCAGCCGCTGGGGCTTCTGCCATCGAGACAACGAACCGCATAGTAGGCTATACCGGATGGGACTCGGAATTTCTCTACATAGCCCTTCAGGTGAACAAGCCAAACATCGTCGGAAACAATACCGAAGCTTTCTCTCACCCCCTTGAAGACGACGCAGTGATTGTCTCGATCGAGACTGACAACGGTCACAAGGAGCTCTCACGTACGGCGAGAACGGTTACAGTTGCAGTCAGCGCAGCGCATGGCGCGCAGCTCTATTCAGGGGCAGACGCCAAGCCACTGTTCAACGACATCAAGGAGCCGGGCGAACTGCTGAAAGCGATCGCTGAAAAGTACAAGGACGATCCTCTCGAGCAGAAAAAGCAGAACGACACCGTCCTCGGTAAAATCTTCAAATATGAAGTGCAACAGCGAGGTATTCCGCGCAAGGACAACTCCTTCGCGCCCGGCTATACAGTGGAGCTCGCCATCCCGTGGCTCGACCTGGGTGTCCAGCCGAAGCCGGGCGTCCGGCTCGGCTTCAACGTCGTTGCGCAGAGCAAGTCGGCGGGAAGCCCGCCAATCCAGAGTCTCGCTTCTGGCGTCAAGGGCTCAGGAGATATAGAAAAGCCGTCGCTGTGGAACGAGATCGTGCTGAGCGAAGGTGCCGCGCCGACAGCAGGAACTCTACTCACAGTTCCACGGATTCCTGTCAACAACAAGCCTGAGCTGAACGGCGAACTCACCCCCGGCGAGTGGAATGGCCTCTCGCTCTTCGAGTTCGGGGAGCTGGCGACCGCCCGAACAGGCAAAGCCGCCCTGGAATCGACGCTCGCAGCCCGAAATCGACTGGAGTTCATTCCACGGCCCTCCCGTCCTGCGGTTCCCATTTCTCGCTCCCCCGTAGTCGCTTCGCTGGCTCCTCTGCAGTCCCAGAAGGTGACACCTCTGGTGCTCGCTACCTACGAATATCACTATCAGGGCGACCCGCGAAAGTCCGTCTCTGCCGCCCAGGTATCCCGCGCGGACAACAGCTCTCTGCTTGCGCACCATCCGCTTGAAGGCAGCGGCCCGTGGTTCAGCTTCGACCGAGCCGACTGGCACCGCAAGCAGTTGGCTGAGGCGCGTCGTGAGGGCGTCGATGTCCTTCTGCCCGTCTATCGCGGGTCGCCCAGGGAACGACAGTTCTATGCAGACAAAGGCCTGAATGTGCTCGTCGCTGCGCTCCAATCCATGAGGGATTCCGGCCAGGACTATCCACAGATCGGGCTATATCTCGACACAGACAGCCTCATAGAGGCACTCGGCGATCGCCCAAATCTGCACGAGCCTGCCGCGTTCAACGCGCTCTATGGAATGATACGCGACTACTATCGCCGTATTCCCGCACAGTTCAGGTGCGGAATCCCTCTTAATGCAGCTAATGGCGGCAGACTCGCTTATCCGGTTTTTCTCTCCAGCGACTCTGCCTTCAAGGAGTTGGACGCTGCACTTGCTCCCGCACTGCGGGGCCGCTTTGCCGCGGACTTCCCGGGCTGTGATCTGCTCATTGTCGGGGCGAAGGGGTTCGACGGGAAAGCGAATCTTGAGGGCTTTTTCGCCGACAGCAGAGCGAAGGAAGCTGCGCCGCAGGCGACTGGGTGGCTCAAGATCGCCACCGTAAGCGCAGGCTATTCGGAGCGCCTCACGTTCGCGGACAGCACGCTCCCGGCAAGACGCGATTCGGATGCCTATCGCACGCTCTGGACCGCAGCCGTCAACAAGTCACCTGACTGGATATTTCTCGATGGCTGGAACGATTACACCAACGGCAGAGAGATAACTCCCTCGCTGGAGGCGGGCTTTAGTCTCGCCGACACCACTCTCTTTCTGAGCCGCATGTTCGCGGGCGCTTCAAAGCAGAACATTCGCCTGCTGTCCCACGACGTGCCGTCCTCCCTCGCTCCCGGCTCCAGGACTGCTGTACAGCTGCGGATTCAAAACGCGGGCTTGGAAGGATGGGGCGGCGTGAAGCTCCCCGCCGTCGGGCTTGCCTATCGTTGGCGCGATAAAAATGGCCGTGTCACCGCGGGGGAGACCGTGCCTTTCAATCACATCGTCCTCGCGGGCCAGAATATAACTGCCGAGCTTACTCTGACGGCTGGCAGCAAGAACGCGGCTATAGCGACGGGCGACTATACACTTGAGATAGCGCATGTCTTGCTGGACAAGAATTGGGCAATGGCGGCATGGCCGTCGGTTCCCGGGTCTTCGATCGACCTGCCGATCCACATTGGGCAGATCGCTGAGGCAAGCGCATGGGCAGCCAGCCTGATGAGCTCCGACCTGCCTCCTATCCTCGAAAACGGCGGCCTGTACGAGGTGAACGCCGCACTGCGCAATGACGGTACGGCTATCTGGAGGAAGGCGGACAGCGTTCGAATTGGAGCACGGCTCTACTCGACACGCGAAATTCCGAACGGCCGCACTGAGACCCCTCTCGCAACGCCTGATGCGAGTGCTGTGATCGATCGTGATGTGCAGCCAGGGGAGATCGTCAAAGTGCGGTTCATTCTGTCCGTCGGAGACGTGCAGGGGGTCGCGCTTCCTGAGCCTGAATCAGGCGCTGGATACGAGGTTCGGTGGGAGGTCGCGCCTGGCGCAGGGGCGCAGGGCGTCATTGCCGCACTGGCTGCTGAAGATAGCACACGAGGGACAAGCTTCGCTCCCCAGCCGGTGTCGCTCGTCGATTTCGACTTCGGCGTGCATTTCACTCAGGATATCACGCCAGCGATGCTGCCGGGAGGCAAACGCCTGCCAGTTCGGATTAGCATCCAGAACGTCGGCACACAGACCTGGCGCAAAGATCAGGTAAGGGTCGGCACCCACTGGTACTATCAGGATGGGACGGAGTACTTCTTCGAGAACGAGACGACGCCTCTTGGCGAGGATGTGACGCCGGGCGGAAGAGTCAAGGATATGATCGCCTGGGTCACCGCGCCGCCCGGAGATGGCAACTACTGGATGGTCTGGGACGTCAAGTTCGGCGATACCTGGGCGAGCACGACCGCTGGAACTCGCACAGCCGACAGCATTGTGCGCCCCATCCAGGTAATCGGGGATAAGCAGATATTCACCGACCTCACCAAAGCTTATAACATCATCGGCGCGTCGGATGCTAAAAGTGCCGCTACCGGAAATTTCGATGGACAGGGCCACTCGTTCCCGGCAAGTCTCCTGCCGCCTTATCCAGATATGCCAGTAATGCCAGGCAGCATGTGGCTCGCGTCCGACCGCACCGGGCCCGAATCGCCTCGCAGAATCGGGTTCCGCTGGGGCCCCAAGGACGGGACGGCCAAAAACATGATCTCCTGCCGAGGGCAGAGGGTGGAGCTCGGCAAATCCGCAGGTTTCTGCCATTACCTGCATATCCTAGCAGCCAGCGATCATCTCGATAAACAGGTTAATCTGAAGCTCATATTCGAGGAGCCGACCGGCACCTCCGAGGATCTATATTCCCTCTCAGTCAGTCCCTGGGATCATCCGGGTGAGAATAAGGACGAAATTGCAGTCCTTGCCCCGTGGCACCATGAGCGTGCGGGAACGGCGGCAGGCGCCGTGGCTCTTTACCACTACGTAATCAAAATCCGTGACCCCCGCAAGCTGTCTGCAATCCAGATGCCTCTCGTCCCAGAAGTGAAAATTGCCGCCATCACTTTGGAGAAGTGATGGCAGCAATTTAAAGACTTCGCCAGCCCGGCCCTCTGGACTCAAAGGGCCGGGCTGGACTTTCCCCCGTTTGCTGGCTATGGAAGTCCGGCAACATTCGCGGCTTTAAGGACTTTGACTTTGTCCCCGGGCTGTATCTGTCCCTGGCCAGAGGTGATGACCTCCTCACCCTGCTCCACGCCGGACTTGACCTCCACAAGCTGAACTGAGCTTATGCCAGTCTGAATTTTCCGCTCCACCGCTTTTCCATCCTTCACCACATACACTCTACCGCTGCTGCCGTTGGAGTCTAGAACCGCATCTCGCGGCACTACCAGCGCGTTGGGATGAGTCGCAAGCACAATTCTGCCTCGGGCGAACATCTGAGGGCGCAGCAGACTCCCCATGTTCTGAAGTGTGATCCGCACAGTGAAGCTTCTCGCCTGAGCGGAGGCGACAGGAAAGATTTTCGCGACAGTGCCCTGGAAAGTCTTGTTAGGCCGGGCATCCACCGTCACTGCCACGGACTGTCCAACTCTCACTTCGGAGAACTGAGCCTCCGTCAATTGGGCATCGAAATAGATATTGTTTAAGGAGACGATCCGCATCACATCCGGTTTGGCAACGGCGACTTGTGCTCCACGTTCCACCTTGCGCTCGGCGACGATGCCGTCGATGGGGGACTTTATCGAGGCGTCCTGAAGCGCCTGCTGGGCCAGTCTTACCGAGGCCTGCGACTGTTCGATCCCTGCCTTGGCGGACAGTATGCCGATGCGGGCGTTCTCTACATCTGCACGGCGTAGGCTGATCTGGTTGCGATTCGACAGTGCAGTAAGACGCGCCTGTTTCGCCTGCTCGAGAGAGAACTCCGCCCGGCGGATGTCCTCCGGACGATTGCCCTCCTGAATGAGGCTCAGGCTCTGGGTCGCGGAGTTAAGCCTCGACTGAACTGCCAGGTAGCGGGCGTCCGCGGAGTCCGATACAGACTGTGCCTGATCCAGCTGCTGGGGCGCGATGGCGCCCTGTCGCGCGAGAGACTGGTAGCGCTTCAGATCTTTCCGAGCCCTGTCCCTGTCTGCAAGGGCGGAGTCCACGTCTGCCTTCGCACTCTGCACACTCTCCTCAGCCTGTTTCCGTTCCTGGAGTCGCGCTCCCTGCTTTATGATGGCGAGCTGTTGGCTTGCGGAACTCTCTCCCGCCTGAGCGGTCTTGATCGAAGACTCCACCTGCTCCTGCGTCAGCTTAAGGTTGGTCTCTGCGTCCGTCAGTGCGACCCGAGACTGTGAGAGCTTCGTTTGAGCCGACAGCAGATTGGCTCTCTGAAGCTCGAGCTGCGCCTGAAGATCCGCTGTATCCTGTTGCGCCACGATCTGGCCGGCTCGCACCACATCCCCTTCACGGAAGTAGACCTCCGCCATTTTTCCTGAAATCTTGACGCCGACGGTGACATCGTTCAGGGCTGCGAGGGCGCCGGTAACCTCCGCGACATCGGAGACGGACTGAATCTTGACTGGCGTTACACTCACCTGTATAGCGGTCGTCTGCAGTGAGGCGGGCTTCGCTCCGGGAGCGTCCGTGGGAGGGGCCTCGGGCTTCTTGCCGCAGCCCGCGGTCACGATAAGGCTGCAGGAGCAGGCGAGAACGATGCTGAGTGAAAGGCGACGTACCGGACGACTGCCGCTTCTATTCCTTGTCATTTAGGGACTCCTTTGCCGGTTTTGCCGAGAGTTTTGGGAGAGGGAGGTGCGCTGTAGCCGGGGCCGTTCGCGACGAAGGCATACCGCCCAATGGCCTTGTCGAGTCTGGCCCTGTTATTGTTGTAGTCGTAGAGGGCATTGACTTGATTGTTCTCCGCCAGCGTCAGCGCGTTTTGTGCATCGCTGAGCTCAAGCAGAGGTGAGACCCCCTGCGCCTGTGAGACTCCAGCATCGAAGCGCACTCTCGCCAGCCGATATGCCTCCCTCGCCTGAGCGAGCGCGCGGTTTGCGACTGCTACTCTGTCCTGCGACTGCATCAGGTTGAGATAAGTCTGCCTCACCTCAAGTACTACGAGATCGCTCGACTGTCGTCGGTTCGTCTCCGCTATGGCGACATCGGCTCGAGCCTCCTTCTCACGCGCACGGGCTAGGCCGCCCTCGAAGAGTGGGAAACTAAGGGATAGGAGTGCCTGGCCTGACGTGGTCTTTGGGGAGAAGCCGCCCGCATCGGGCGTATAGTTGTAGCCAGCGGAGACGCCCAGTGAGGGGAGGGTGCTGCGGCGAGCGATCTGGATGCCCCTACGGGCAGCAGCTATGTTTGCATCCCCCTCCAAAATCTCCGGGCGCAGGCTCAGTGCTTCCTGTGAGATGGCAGTGTAATCACGTCCCAGCTTCACGGGGTCAGTGACGACTACAGGTGGCTTGAGCTCCGCAGGAGCTTTGGGCGCGACCTGCTCAAC
>JANXLO010000154.1 GCA_025355115.1 Chthonomonadaceae bacterium | reverse complement strand
TTGCGAAGCGAGCTCTTCCTCTTAGTTGGAAGTCTCGCCTGCTCTGCCTACGCTTGCTGGGCTGCGGCAGGTGCCGAGGCACAGGTCAGCCAGCGGGGAAAAGACATTCAGATTTTGGAGCATGTACTTATGGTGAGTGCGATGATGCTCTTTCGCGAAACGAAACACTGGACTGCGCTCGAAGAGACGACCGGTCGGAACGTGCATGCAGTAGTGGAAATACTCGTAGATGAAACAGTAGACGGTGATCGCCGCGATGCCGCCCCAGAGGCACTTCCACACTGTGAAATGCTCGAATAGAGCGAAGAGAGGCAGGTGAAATCCGATGAAAAGCGGAAGCGCGAACCAGTCCATGGCGATGTGATCCTTTTCCTGGCCCTCCTGCCATTTATACGACTCCGGCTCATATTTGTAGCGCTGATGGTGAACCACGGTGTGGGCATTGAAGGTTCGCTTAATGAACTGCGGGGAGTGAAATAGGTGCTTGTGAAACACCCACTCGCAGAAGCTGCCATAGAGGAAAAAGAAGATGAACGCGATAGATTCGCTGGTGATTGTCGAGGACATGATACAAGCGCATCCCTTCCAGCGTAGTGATGTGCCGCATAGGCGGCGGGACCAAAATTTCGGACGTGCAATGGCTGCCTGCAAGCGGCTTGCGCCGTTCATTTTATCCTTAATTGTACCCGGATCGCGAATAGAGTGTCAATCCGCTTGCACCATTGGAAATGCCAAACACTCATTCCCTCGACAGCACAGCTCACGTGTGAAAAATCAGCTTGACGAACGTGCGAAGTGTGTCTATAATTAGGAGACAAGGAGTTGGACGACAGCGGTAATGTGGCTGCGGACGCCATCTCGATAGGTTTGACAAGGCTGAAGGAGAGAATGGAATGCACCCTGAAGACAAGAAACGATACGCTGCCGCACTTGAGACTCATCTCGCCACATTGCCGCCTGATCAGCAAATAGTCCTCGATGGCCCCGGCACGACTTCGCTTCCCGCATGGTTCCTGGGCCCAAAAGCGGAGAACTACGCGGTCTTCACCGATCTCATCACCCGCGCACTCAACAATCAGATACATTGGCGAGCCATCGAAGTGCATCCCAATGATCCTCCCTATATCACTCCAGCTATGCAGTCCTCCGCCGAATACAAGCAGACGGTCGATGTCATGAAGGAAGAGCTCGACAAGATTTTCGGGCTGATGAAGATGTCCGCGCCGTTCTTCTCAATGCGTCACCAGGGCCACATGCTGTGGGATATGACATTGCCGGGGATGGTCGGCTACTTCACCGGCATGCTGTTCAACCAGAACAACGTCGCCGTGGAGGCCAGTCCCGTCACAACGATGATGGAGCTGGCGGTGGGTGATGACCTGTGCGAGATGCTCGGCTATCCCGTTCCTCCGGCCGATGCGCCGCCTACTGCGCTTCGCCCGTGGGGTCACATCACCTGCGACGGCTCGGTCGCCAATACAGAGTCGGCCTGGGCTGCACGCAACCTGAAATACTTTGCGATAGGCCTGAAGGCCGCCATCGAAGAGCCCGGATCGCTGCTCGCGAGCGCTTCGACGATACAGTTAGTGCTTTGTGATGGGACGACGGCTCCGTTGCTTAGCCTGACCGCCTGGCAGCTGCTGAATGTATCCAACGACACTGTTTTCGGCCTGACAGCTCAACTGCAGACTGAATATGGCATCGCGCCCTCCGTTACGACTACCGCGATAACGCCTTTTCTGGTTCAGACCATGGGCATGTCCGCCTTCCACGAGAAATTTCTGGCTCCAAGCGGCATAGGGCAGCCGGTCATGATCGTGCCCTCGACAAAGCACTATTCATGGCCCAAAGCCGCCGCGCTGCTGGGCATTGGGGCCGCCAATATGATCGAAGTGAACGTCGACCTGGACGCTCGCCAAATCATGGACATGGACTGCATGCCACCGGGAGAGCGCTGCTTCAAAGATGTGCTCCAGAACTGTCTTGATCATCGAATCCCTGTGCTCATGAGCGTGGCCGTGATCGGCAGCACCGAAGAGAGCTCGATCGATCCGCTGGCTGCTATGCTCGCTTTGCGCGACCAGTACCGCAAGAAAGGACTGGAGTTCTCGGTGCATTGCGATGCGGCCTGGGGAGGCTATTTCGCCTCGATGCTGCGTGTGCCAAAGATCAGTCCCGCCATAGGAGTTTCAGATTCTGGCGCCCGCGCACTCACCGTTCTGGAGGACATTCCGGCTCTGGCAATGAGCGCATATTGCAACGAGCAGTACGCCGCTTTCCACAACGCCGATTCGATCACGGTCGATCCGCATAAAGCGGGGTTCATACCTTACCCCGCGGGCGCGCTCTGCTACCGAAACAGCGCGATGCGCGCCTTTGTCACCTTCAGCTCACCCGTCATATACCGCGGCGGCAGCGAGCCGACCGTCGGAATCTACGGCGTCGAAGGATCAAAGCCCGGCGCGGCGGCGGCAGCTGTCTACTTCAGCCACAAGATCATTCGCCCCAACAAGCAAGGGTACGGCAAAATACTGGGCGACTGCGTCTTTACGCACAAAAAACTGTTCTCGCGGGTGCTGACTATGGCCACTCCCGAGGACAACTTCAACGTCACGATGCTGAACCGCATCCCCGCGGCGAAGCAAAATCTCGGGCCTCAGAAGATCAATGAGCAGATGGATATCATCAAAACCTCGTTCGTCAACAAGACCAATGCGCAGATTCTTGCCAGCCCGCAGTTCCCGCTGTTCTGTGAGCTTGGCTCCGATCAGGTCATCATGGCATTCGCCTTCAATTTCAAGCTGGCGGACGGCACGATGAATACCGACATAATCAAGGCCAATGCCCTCAACTCCGCGATGTTCCAGCACCTCAGCATGCTGCCGGGAGAGGATCCGAATACCCGCCCGCTCATCGTCACCTCCTCCGAGTGGAGCGTCTCGGACTATGGCCCGGATTATATCCAGACCTTTCAACAGCGAATGGGCTGCATCCCCAATGCGAGCGTGCCGATTTACTTCCTCATCAGCACACAGATGGATCCATGGACAACGGAGACGGAGACGAATCCGGAGTACGGCTTCCTTGCAACGATCGAAGAGGCATACCGCTCCACTCTGGCGCTCTGCATCCCCGCCTTTGAGGGGGCTAAATAGCGATGGGAAGCATAGACTACTCGGCCATCGTGACTCAGATTTACGAATGGTTCGGCACTGGCGACATCGATTTAGTCATCAAAACCTGTGCCGTGGATGTCATATGGGTAAGCTTCGGCCCGCAAGGCGGCGCC
>JANXLO010000146.1 GCA_025355115.1 Chthonomonadaceae bacterium | reverse complement strand
GACCTACAGTCCACCTCCAGGAACGGGAAGTCCGGGGTCCGTGGGGGGAGTGAGAACATTACCACCTCCAGCCGGGCCGATGCCAGACGTCGGAGTAGATGACCCCGGGGTCAATCCGCCCGAGAGCGGAGGCAGCGTGCTTGATGGAAGAGTCGGCAAGTCTGCCGCCGGCAATCGATTGAGATCTGCCGCGCTCGGTATAACCGGGGTAGCTAGCGCCGCTAGATGGCCGGACTTTATCTGCTCCTCGATGTTGGTGGCGAACTGGATCAGCGTCCTTCTCGTAAATGCACCGTCCGAGTCGGCTCGAAGGGGGACCCACACATCGCACACATAGAAAGTGGAGTGGAGCAGCAGGCTCTTGGCAATGCTCGTCGGGACTTCGGCAGGGTCGGCGTACGCTGACTGGCCAGGAGCTTGAACCCAATGGACGAGCAGGATGCTGTTGTCGTGGCCGCGGCCGATTTGCATCAAGAAGTGAGAGTGCTTCTCACCGCTTGGCCTGATGAGGATCTTTTCGTTCTCCGCGAGGATCCCATCTTTATCCATGAGATAACTGGCGGGTGAGCGCAAAGTGTTAATTGTGTTGGCACGGGCAATGCTCACGAAGATTGGCGCATGTGTACCAAGCTGAAAGACCACATTCTGAGAGGCAGGATGGTCGCGCTCTGCGTCACCCTGCGGTGGAGGAACCTCCGAACCTTGCCATCGGAGCCCGTCCACATCGATATGCATGGGCAGCACTATCATCTCTTGCCGGGAAAATCTCCAGTAGTTTGCAAGACGTGCCCCAAAACTGGCGACCACCGTAAGGAGCATAAGCGCGACTATGTGGAGACCCACTTTTGGTATTTTAGACATTTGATTCCTCGGAGAACGAAAAGCTCGCCTATTGCCCCGAACACAGGCAGAAGAAACAGAGTGATTGGAGCCATGTAGGCGACCATGTCCTTGTCATTGAAACCGACCCACGCGAGCAGGGTCAACCGTGCAGTAAGCAGCATGCCAATCCATACTATGCCGCAAGCAAAAGCGAATAGTTTGGAGCGGAAGCGCGCTCTCAGCAGCGAAAGATACCATGTGGTACCCGCCAGGAATATTCCTGCTGCGGTCAGCCCAAGACCAACCTGGGAAGCCCACATCTCATATTTGACGGTTGATAGCATTTTAATCGGATCATATTCCATCAGCTTGAGGGGATTATAATCGAGTAACTCCGTCTGGAATCCCAGGTTCAATAGGACGTGCAGCACAAGGCTCATCAGGCGCCCGCTCATCCATATCCTTGCCATTTCAAGCGCCTGACCGGGAATGGGTATCATAAGGCAGAGGAACGTCAGCGGGAAAACGCTGACTCTCAGGGCCTGTGTGCCATGCCGATATCCCACCAACCCTATGATCAACAGAACGAATGCCAGGGCGGTCACGGTAGGATCATTGATCCAGATGGCGGCGATGGTGAAAAGACCTGCGAACATCAAAGGGAAGAGCAGGCGCTTTGGGGGAAGTGGCTTCTCTTTCAAAAGCGGGATGACAGAACTGTATTCGCGCTCATCACTTATCCACTTATCCGCTGCCGATCTTCTATCCATGCGCCCTGCCTGATGGCGCTTCAGCAGAGTATCGAGTTCGGGAAGCATGAGGCGAAATCTGTTGAGCCAAACCCAGGCAAGAGCCAGGGGTACCACAACGAGACCATAGCCCTGTAGTGACTCAGGAAGAACCCAGCGTTGAATCCAGCCTGCGGCGGGAGCGCCAAAGAGGAGAGCAAGCAGCACGCCTATGAATATGAGCTCGCTGCGCACTGCCCGACTGCGCCGCAAAGTGCCGAGTCGAAAGTAGGCGAACTGCCAAACAGAGGCAGCCTTGCCAGGCCCACGCAAAGGAGACGCCTCTGCCTGCTTTGCAGCAGCGCGTCTCTTTGCATTCGCTTTAGGCTTCTTGGGAATGGCGGCGCGAACCGGCTGTGGAGCAGGCAGATCATCCCTGTCCGGCTGTTCGGTCTCTTCAGTTTTTAGGTCTACCGTATCTGTTGACAACTTGGGCTACCGTTCTGCTTTCTCATACCGCATTGCCACTGTTTCGGCGGCACACGCAGTCACTATCAATGCACAATCCATGCCAGATGATACCCGGAAAATAGGGGCGATTGCTCTCATCGGAATGTCGAGATACAGCAAAAGACACAGGCCATCAGCTGAAGCCGATGGCCTGTGAGCAACATGAGTTTTCCGATGGCGTTTCCGCGCAGCTTCCTGACGGCCATTGCATTAGTCAGGCAAGTCTGCGAATGCGGGTAGGTAGTCGCGCCAAATCTCATTTTTACGTCCTACAATGTACTTCGTCAAGCTAATATAGGGCACATAGTGGGGACGTCGCGGCGGTCGGGCCAATCTCATCCCCACTTGATGAGCCAATTTGTCGCTCTTCTTCATGTTGCATTT
>JANXLO010000068.1 GCA_025355115.1 Chthonomonadaceae bacterium | reverse complement strand
CATGCTCGGCAGCCCGCATCGTGTCCTCGTCGTGCTCCACAACGATCACCGTGTTTCCGAGGTCGCGCAGTCGCCGCAGCGTCCCGATCATCTTCTGATTATCCTTCGGGTGAAGGCCGATGCTCGGCTCATCCAGCACATAGAGCATCCCCATGAGGCCGCTGCCGATCTGCGTGGAGAGTCGGATGCGCTGGGCTTCGCCTCCGGACAGCGTGCCCGATTTGCGGTTGAAGTTGAGATAGTCGAGGCCGATGCCAAGCAAGAGTTCAAGGCGGCCGACGATCTCCTGACGTATCTGCTCCCCCGCCTCTCGGCCGCGCATGCCGGACGGCAGGGCATCGAGGAAAAGCTTCAGCTCGGAAAAATTCATCTCCCCGAACTGGTTGATGTTTGTGCCCCCGACGGTGACGAACATTCGCTGCGGGCGTAGCCGTGAGCCCGCGCAGTCCGGGCATCGGTGCTCCACCATGACCTTTTCCAGGTAGGATTCCATGTGCGAGCTGGATACCTGCTGTTGCCGATAGCGACGGTAGTGACGGTCGATGCGCGGAATGATTCCGTCCCACTTCATCGTCTGCCCGATGTGCTTGCCGACCGATTTCGCCCCTTCAGGCTGCACCAGAACGAACTTCTCACCGCGTGATCCGTGCAGCACCAGACTCACCGCCTCCGCGGAGAGTTCGCGGAAGGGAGTCTTCAAGTCAAAGCCGAAGTGCGCCGCGAGGCTGAACATGATCGCGCCGTCCCACGTATCGGGGTTCCAGCGATAGGCGTCCGGGACGAACGCGCCGCCGATGATGCTGCGCGACGTGTCGGGGAGGAGCAGAGCGGGATGCACCTGAAGATAGGTTCCGAGGCCGGAGCAGGTGCGGCAGGCGCTGAGCGGGTTGTTGAACATGAACTGATCCGCCCGCACATCGCCCATCGCAAGGCCGTGCTCTGGGCAGCCGAAATCCTTCAGTATGCGGGCCGCTTTCGGCTCATCCGGCGAGCTCACCAGATGAATTCTCACGAACTGCTCGCCCACCGACAGCGCGTTCTCGACGGCAACGGTCAGATGTCGATCTATGCTAGGCTTAATGACGAATTTGTCGATGATCACTTCCATCTCGCGAACGCCAGCCGCGTCCCGATCCTGCTCCTCACTGATGTCGGCCGCCTCGCCGTCGATGACCAGTCGTCGATAGCCTTTTTTTCGGATTTCGGCGAACAGGAATTCGAGGTCTTCGCCGTAGATGGGGAACACGGGCGCGCGCAGCTCGACGACCGTGCCTTCAGGCAGAGCCAGAATCTGCTCCGAAATCTGTATCTTTGAGCGGATGGGGATCTCATTCGTGCAGTAAGGGCAGTGCGCGACGCCGATGGAGGCGAACAGCAGATTGAGGTAGCTGCTGATGTCGGTCATGGTTCCGACAGTGGAGCGAGGGTTGCGTCCGACTGTCTTCTGCTCGATGGAGATGACGGGCGAAAGGCCGAGCAGAAAGTCGACTGCTGGCTTTCCGGCCTGCTCGATGAAACGCCTGGCGAAGGTCGAAAGAGACTCCATGTAGCGCCGCTGTCCCTCGGCGTAGATGGTGTCGAAGGCCAGCGAGGACTTTCCCGACCCACTGACGCCAGTGACGACGATGAGCTGGTCCCGGGGAATCTCCAGGCTGATGTTCTTGAGATTATGCTCCCTGGCTCCGCGAATCTCGATGGTGGTTCGCATAGCGTGCACTTCCTTTCCGGCTTACATCAAGACAGAATCTGCGGTACAATGAACTGTGCTGTTCGACGCCATGTGTCTTCGCGATAAGCAAGTCAAACCTTGCTTCAGCTGTTCGCGTCGGGCCCGCACAGACTATAGGAGCCTGCATTGGCTGATGCCCGATCATTTGCTCCGCCTGCCAGGGAAACTGAAGCAACCCTCGACTCCGGCACGAGCTCACCCTCTGGTTCTCCTGAACAGGCCCGTCTCGCTCGGCCTCGCGCGCTCATTCTGACCGCGTCGATCGGCAACGGTCATATGACTGCGGCGGCGGCTCTTGAGCAGGAGATGCGCATGCAGGGGATGGAGGTGCGGACGCTCGACATCCTCGATGTCGTCTCGCCCTTCTACCGGGCCTGGTATCGAGGCGGATACGAAAACCTTGTTCGCCGTGCTCCTCGTCTCTGGGGAATGCTCTATCGCCTGACTGACCACCGCTCGCCGATCTTCACGATGCAGTCGAAGTTCGATCAGCAGGCCTTTTCCCGCCTCGGAAGCTACATCGCCTCCTACTCCCCGGAGCTAGTGATCTGCCCGCACTATCTGCCCCTACCGCGTCTCGCCCGCTACATCCGCGACTGCAACGGCACCCCGCCGACGCTCGCCACTGTGCTCACCGACGTCTATCCCCACAGGCTCTG
>JANXLO010000015.1 GCA_025355115.1 Chthonomonadaceae bacterium | reverse complement strand
CCATCGCGACAATAGGCATCAGGGCGTCGAGGGTCTGCGGGACGGAGATGACGGAGTCGGAGCCGTCGGGGACGATATCTCCGTCCCGAATCACGGTGATGACAGTGCCTTCACGGGCCTTCACTTCCTTCAGGTTGCTGTGCATCTTCTCGTTTGTGGCGGGCTGGGTGCAAAAGCCGATGACAGCCACGCCTGGCTCAACGAGCGCCAGAGGCCCATGCTTCATCTCTCCGGCGGGATAGGCCTCGGCGTGGAGGTAGGAGATTTCCTTCAGCTTCAAGGCTGCCTCGAGAGCGACGGCGAAGTCGTAGCCGCGCCCCAGATAGAAGAAGGTGCTGTGGCTGGCCAGCGTCTCCGCGAGCGCGGCGATCTCGGGCTCTCGGCGCAGGCACTCCTCGATCAGCGCGGGCAGTTCACGCAGGGCGGCCGCGAAGTCGGCAAGCGGTGCGGGGGGCGACTCCATGGCTGCTCTGTCGCCCGCTCCGTGCGCCACGAGATGCTCGGCCTGAAGCTGGGCCAGGAAGAGGCAGAGCAGGGCGAACGCTGTGAGCTGAGCTAGGTAGGCTTTGGTGGAGGCGACCCCGATCTCAGGGCCAGCCTGCGTAAGCAGAGCGGCGTCTGCGTCTCGAGCGAGAGAGCTGCCTATGACGTTGACGATGGCGAGCGTTGTCGCGCCCTTCGCCTTGGCCTCCCGCATGGCGGCGAGGGTGTCTGCGGTCTCGCCGGACTGAGACACGAGAATAACGAGCGTGTCGTCTCCCACCAGAGGATCGCTATAGCGGAACTCGCTGGCGACCGTCACTTCGACAGGGCGGCGAAGCATCTGCTCGAACAGCCGTTTGCCGACGACTCCCGCATGGTAGGCGGTGCCGCAGCCAACGATGGAGATGCGCCGGAACCGCTGCCAGTCTGCGGCGGTGAAGGGCAGGTTTGGCAGAGTTACCCGGTCGTTGGCTCCAAGCCGCCCGCGCAGGGTGTCCCGGACGGTGCGCGGCCCCTCATGAATCTCCTTCAGCATAAAGTGGGGGTAACCGTTCTTCTCCGCGGCGGCGTCGTCCCAGGTGACCTCCAGCATCTCACGATTCACAGGAGCGCCTTCTAAATCCGTGACGGTGACGCGATCTGGAGTCAGTGCAGCGAAATCCCCGTCCTCCAGCAGGACGACGCATCGGGTGTAGCGCATGACCGCGGGAATGTCCGAGGCTAGGAAATTCTCGCCCTCTCCCAGCCCGATGATGAGCGGAGAATCTTTGCGGCTGACGAAGATGACGTCGGGCATGTTCTGCACGATGACAGCGACGGCATAGGAGCCGGTCAGTCGGCGCAATGCAGCTCGAATCGCGTTCGCGTAGGTCGTCTCCAGCTCGCTCTGCGGCAGGACGAGAAGAGGCCCCATATCCATGTTCTCGATGTGAAGATTGGCCTCAATGAGATGCGCTATGACCTCCGTATCGGTCTCGGAGGTGAACTGATGGCCCTCGGCGATCAATTCGCGGCGCAGCTCGACATAGTTCTCAATGATCCCGTTGTGCACCACGGCGATGCGGCCTGAGCAGTCGCGATGCGGATGGGCATTGGCCTCGTTGGGGCGTCCGTGCGTGGCCCAGCGGGTGTGGGCTATGGCGACGTGCGCCTCGTGGGGGGTGCCGGTCAGAACCCGCTCGAGGTTGACGATCTTGCCCGCCGCCCGAACAACGGTGATGCCGCTGAGGCCGGGATAGGCTACTCCTGCGGAATCGTACCCGCGATACTCCAGGCGCTTGAGATTATTGAGGGCGGTTTCGACAGCTGGTCTTCCGCCGACATATCCGGTGATGCCGCACATTGTGGTGCTCCTATAGTTGAACCTCGTCCGGCTTCTCCTTCAGGGTGAGCAGGAATCGAGGAGTATGGAAATTTAGTTGGCTTTCAGTTATTCGCTCGCCTCATTGGACTGCTCCCCAACGGGACTGCCGCTCGGGGCATCGCAGGCGGCCTCGAACCGGAACCGGGTGCCGCTGAGGGCGAGACGTTCGGCAAGCAGGCTCAGTTCATCCCGCTGTGCCTCGGACAAGATGTCGGTAACCAGGCGGACGCTCTTGCTCGTCAGGACCGGCCCTCCGAAGCTCCACGGATGGCGGCGGCCCAGCTTCGTGCTGTCTGCGGCGATGATGATCTCCGGTACCGCGGAGAGCAGCTGCTTTAGGAAGGCAGCCTCCTCTGCCCGGTGGGAGAACAGGTCGAGACCCTGCTGAGCGGTCTGCGCGCCAAAGAGCACTCCGCTGGCCCCCACTATTGCCATGCTCGGCTGAAATGCGCTCCGAAATTCGGGCGTGTGGAAAGCGCAGTCCTCCGGCGCATAGATCTCCCCGAGCACCCCGGTTGAGACTCCCGCCGCTACCAGCTCGAGCAGGGAGGGGACGCTGTTCGTGAAGACGATCAGGTTGTGCGGAGGGCCGCCCTCCACGACCACGCGACGCACCTCGCGCGCCACGGCATAGGGTGTGCTGCCAGCGGTGAGCGCCACCGCCAGATCATCCTCAAGAGATCCGACGATGACGCGAGCGATGGCCTCCTTGGCTGCAGGATTGCGTCCAAGCTGGTCGGTGAAATAGCCGGGACTGTAACCGGCCCTCGCAACGAGCACCTTGCCTCGCCGCACCTCGATGCCGTGAACCCGCTCCAGCACCCTCTGAAGCTGATCGAGATCCCGTCGAATGGTGCGCACATCGCAGCGAAGGACTGCGGCGAGGCTCTCAAGCTCTTGCGGCTCTTCGCTCGCGGCCAGCAGATCCATAAGGCGCATACGTCTCGTATCGGCCTGATCGGCCATAAGCTTACCTCTCCCTGCCAAGATTCGGTTTACGGTAAGATTATACATTTTGACGGACAAAAACGCAACATGTTCAGACATTTTTTTGCTGTATCATGACAGGATCCTCAACGGATGGACAGACCTGGAGGCGCGATTCAGCATGAATAATTGACCTTGACAGGCGTCCCAGAACGCGTTAGAATAGAGTCAAGCCATGCGGACGGACAGCGGTGGAAATCGGAGAGTCGAAAATGGAAGGGAAGGGGACAAATTAGGGACAAAAATAGGCCGCTGCTCGCTTTTTGAGGCTTACTCAGCGCTTGCAGCGATGTGATAGGACAAAAATCAGCATGCTACGAGGGTTTGAGAGGAAAGCGAGCGAGTCGGAGAGATGAAGACAGCTGGCGGGAGAAAGGGCCGAAAAGGCCTGACGGAGCGGCAGAGACGCGGCAGAATCGGGGTCGTGATAGTGATGGCGCTGCTGGTGCTGCTCGCTGTCTTCCGAGTGAGTCGCCCGCACATCCCTCGCCTGATTCCGCCGACAGCCGAGCCGCCGGTCGCCGTGGAGATGCTGCCCGATCCGCCAGGCATCATTCTGCATCACTCCAATACGCCCGGCCGTGTACGTGGCCGACTGGTGGACGAGCAGATTCTGGATCACATCCACAAGGAGGATCATCCGGGATGGGCGATAGTCTATAAAGGGAAGACCTACAACATCGGCTACCACTATGTGATTTTGGCCGATGGGACGGTTCAGAACGGCCGGCCGGATCACTGCCAGGGCGCGCACTGCCCAAAGTTCAACAACTGGCTCGGCATCTGCCTGGTCGGAGCCTTTTCGACGGCCGACCCAAAGAGCTGGAAGCCGCAGGTTCCGACGAAGCCGCAGATGGCTTCGCTAATGACGCTGTGCGAAAAGCTGATGTCGAAGTACCACATCCCGCCGGAAAACGTGAAGCGGCACCGCGATCTGCGCATGACCTGGTGCCCCGGCGACCGCTTCCCCTATGACTCCATAATCAGCCAACTGCGCAACTACGCCGACGCGCATCCCGAAGTCCGCACCGGAGCGCACCCGATGACCGCAATGCTTCCACTCGCCGCTAAGCCCTAATCAAAATCGGGGACGTCGGTCCTCCGGGAAAACGGAAAGTCCGGGATCGGGAACCTCAGTCCCCGATCCCAACAGACTCGGTTCATCTATGGGTAGATGCCGCGCAGGGTACTGGCGTCTGCAACTCGTTTGACGCCGATGAGGTGGGCTGCCAGACGCATATCAACGTTCTCGCGCTTCGCCATCGTTCGCACGTCGCGGTAGGCGCGCACCATGATCGCCTCCATCTTGGCATTGACCTCCTCCTCCTGCCAGAAGAAGAACTGCAGATCCTGCACCCATTCGAAGTACGAGACTACCACTCCGCCAGCGTTCGCCAGCACATCCGGCACGAGGAATACGCCACGTTCGTGCAGCATGCGGTCGGCGGCGGGCGTCGTCGGACCGTTCGCGCCTTCGATGATGATGGGGGCCTTGATGCGGTCGGCGTTCTCCGCCGTGATCTGGTTCTCGGTCGCCGCGGGAACGAGCACATCCACGTCCAGCTCCAGCAGTTCACGTGTGCCTATAGTGTCGCCGCCCCCGTGCGTGGTCAGTGTGCCATCGCGATTGGTGCAGTCCCGAAGCGCGGCGATGTCCAGACCGTCCGCGTTGTAGAGACCGCCGTTCGCATCGCTCACCGCCACGACCTTCGCGCCCGCCTCTGCGAAGAGCCGGGCCGCAACTCCGCCGACATTGCCGAAGCCCTGTATGGCCACGCGGAGGCCGCGCAGATCAAGGCCCGATTCGCGTATCGCTTCGCGAGTGATGAAGACGATGCCTCGTCCCGTCGCGTCGTTGCGCCCCTCCGACCCACCGACCGCGACCGGCTTGCCCGTCACTACTGCGGGCACAGTATGGCCCTGCGTCATCGAGTACGTGTCCATGATCCAGGCCATCGTCTGCGCGTTGGTTCCCATGTCGGGGGCGGGGATGTCGGAGGTGGGGCCGATCACGATGCTGATCTCGGAGGCATAACGGCGAGTCAGACGCTCTAGTTCGCTATTGGAGAGGGTCTTGGGGTCGCAGACGACGCCGCCTTTGGCGCCTCCGAAGGGGATGTTGACGATCGCGCATTTCCAGGTCATCCACATGGCCAGCGCGCGCACTTCGTCGATGTCGGTGAGGGGGCTGTAACGGATGCCGCCTTTGCTGGGGCCGCGGGCGATGTTGTGCTGCACACGGTAGCCGGTGAAAACCTGAGTGCTGCCGTCCTCTCGTTTCACCGGGAAATGGACGGTCAGCTCGCGCTGGGGATGCTTGAGTATTTCGTGCATTCCCGGATCGAGCTCAAGATACTGCGCCGCGATGTCAAGCTGCTCGAGCGCATTGTGATAGGGATTGCTGCTCTCGCGGGGAGATCCTGCCCGCAGTAGTGCCTCCGGCAGAGTGGGGCGGTTCCGAGTCCGCATTCCCTCGGGAAGCGCAATGGCGATGCTCATCGATTCCTCCTCGAACCTGAATGGAGACAGACCGGATTTCAGTGGGAGATCCGCTCTCGTCGCCCGCCGGCTTCGCTGCCGACAGCCACTGTCCAGTCAAAGTCCCCTCTATTATACCTTACGCGCAAGTCAGCACAGTCATTACCCAATGCCACAAATATCAGAATTGCCGCTGTATACGAAGGAGTATTACGGTTTAAGATGCCGCAATACGCTTGCAATGCCCTCTTCATTTGCCTCCGCCAATTCAGGATTCAATGGGTTGCCATCCAGAAGCAAAACCAGCAAGGCGTAAGCTATTCCCTGGACACCGTACAATACCAACGCAGTCGCGATTAGTGTAGCCCCCACATGCAAGTAATTGTCACAAACGACGCCTTGTCAATCTTGATGTAGATTGGATGCCCACATGAGGGGCAAGAGACAGCCTGAGGACTCACCAAATAGTTACAGAAAGGGCATGCTCTAAGATTCAGGACGGGAAGAACGGCAGCTACAGGGGGTGGCGGGGGTTGGAACGAATAGCCGCAATGACGACATATTTTGCGAGTTGGGCCGCAGGGCTTCTTACATGACGGACAAGGTACGAAATTTACGACGGATGCCATGTTGCACTCCTCTGCTTTTAGGACAGGATAGGATTTACACGTATCGCGGACGCGCGATGCCTGACCTGTGCAACGAGGATAAGCTGTCGTCATGGAAGCCTCCCCTCAGCACTAGTTATGTAACTCCTCGTCGGTTTTCTGCTTTATGGTTGGGGAGGCGTTTCAATCGCTTCCCCGAACATGGCAACTCTTTGCTTCGCTTGATTCGGGGAACAGTTTGTGTTACAATGGTGGATGCCTGCTTGCGCCCTCAGGCCGTTGAGGGCGAGCGGAGCGTTTTTATGTGCGTTATGCCATTATTGAGTTTTGGAGAGGGCAATTCCGCCCAGCCAAATGCCGTTCGCAGTCAGTCTGCGCTTCGGAATCGGGAGTGCAGTATGCCTGTCTGCGTCGGCGTTGCGTTCAAGCGCGTTGCGAAATCCTACTGGTTCGATCCCGCCGATCAGGCGATTCAGGAGGGGGATCGCGTCGTCGTCGAGACCACGCGAGGGCTGGAGATCGGGACCGTCAAGATTGGGGCCTGCGAAGTCCCCGCGGATGAGATTCAGGGGCCGCTCAAGCGCGTCGTGCGAAACTCCACGCAGAGTGATCGCCAGCAGGAGCGAACCAACAGGGACAAGGCCAAGCTGGCTCTCGTGCTCTGCCAGGAGCGGGTCGCTCATCACAAACTGCCCATGAAGCTGCTTCAGGCGGAGTACTCGTTCGACGCCACGCAGGTGACCGTCTACTTCTCCTCGGACAGCCGCGTCGATTTTCGGGATCTGGTGCGCGACGTCGCGGCGCAGTTGCGCTGCAAAGTTCAGCTTCATCAGGTCGGCGCGCGCGATCAGGCAAAGATGATCGGCGGCGTGGGGCCGTGCGGCCTGACCCTCTGCTGCGCCTCCTTTCTCACCGAATTCGCGCCCATCTCCATGAAAATGGCGAAGGATCAGAGCCTGTTCCTCAACCCCGTCAAGTTCTCCGGCGTATGCGGCAAGCTGATGTGCTGTCTGCGCTACGAGCACGACACCTACGTCGACGCCAAGAAGCGGCTGCCACAGATCGGCGAGATCGTCATGTCGCCCGAGGGGCAGGCGAAGGTGCTGGATCTCAATCTGCTGAAGGAGACCGCGCTCATTCAGCTGCTGGAGAGCCGGGCGGAAATGGAGTTTCCTGCCTCCGAACTGCGCATCGAGAAGACGACGAAATGCACGGACTGTCGCGGGTGCAGCGTCGACGAACTGAAGCAGGAGGA
>JANXLO010000735.1 GCA_025355115.1 Chthonomonadaceae bacterium | reverse complement strand
CTACTACTGGGCGCCCTTCCTCCTCATGGGAGACTGGAGACGCTGAGCAGTCAGTCGCAGTGCCGACATCCAGAATGCTCATTAGAATGGCAGAAATTTTATGTGCTAGCACGATCCAGGCTAAAATGGCGGATGCCGCGCTCTGAAACTTCTCGATTGTCGGTTCTCGTGTATACTGTAATGGCCTCTTCCCTGTCATTGTTGGCAGCAGAAAACCTTACGGGAGCTAGTTGACGTCTATGTTAGCGCATGAGATACGCCGGAAGTACATTGAGTTTTTTCAGAGCAGAGGGCACATGCCCCTTCCCGGCGCACCGCTGACGCCCATCGATGCCCTCGGGAACCCCGACGCCTCCACGCTCTTCACCAGCGCAGGAATGCAGCAGTTCAAGCCCTATTTCACCGGAGCTGCCGTGCCGCCGCAGACCCGCGTGGTGACGGTGCAGAAATGCCTGCGCACCAACGACATCGACAGTGTGGGGGACTATTCGCACTGCACACTATTCGAGATGCTCGGCAACTTCAGCTTCGGCGACTACTTCAAGGCCGAGGTGATTCCCTGGACGTGGGAGTTCCTCACTCAAGTCGTCGGGCTAGACGCCGACCGGTTCTGCGTCACAGTCTACATCGAGGACGAGGAGGCGTACCGCGTCTGGCACGAGGTCATCGGGCTGCCGGATGAGCGCATCCACCGCCTTGGCGCGGACAAGAATTTCTGGCCCGCTGACGCGATCATCGAGGGGCCGAACGGGCCGTGCGGCCCCTGCTCCGAAGTATTCTACCGCGCCGTTCCCCTCGAGGAGATGACGACGGACCCCGCCCTGACCCCGACGGAGCGCTACCTCGTGGACGACGCCGCCGGGCGTTGGCTCGAAGTCTGGAACAACGTCTTCACCCAGTTCGACCGTGGCGAAGAGGCGGACGGCAGCCCCAAACTCACCCCACTTCCGAAAAAGAACAACGACACCGGCGCGGGCCTCGATCGCATCGCGCTCGTCTCGCAGGGCAGGTCGAGCGTTTTCGAGACCGACCTGTTTGGCCCGACGCTGGAGCATATCGCTCACCTCTCCGGCAAGTCCTATGGCGGCACGATGAGCTCTGCCGACTTCGCCTTCCGGGTCGTCGCTGAGCACACCCGCGCCATGACTTTTTGCATCGCCGACGGCATATTGCCCTCCAACGAGGGCCGCGGATACGTGCTGCGATACATCATGCGTCGCGCCATCCGCTACGGCAAGTCCGTCCTCGGCTTCGAAGCGCCCTTCCTGCACGAAGTCGCCCCTAAAATCATCGCGCAGATGGGCGACTTTTACCCTGAGCTTCACGAGCGCCGCGAGCTTATCCTCAAGACTATTCAGCGCGAGGAGGAGGGCTTCCGCAGAACCCTAGACAACGGCATGGCCCGACTGGAGGACATGCTGTCGAACCCGTCGCTGCAAGAGTCGAAGCGGCTGCCGGGCCGCGACATCTTCGCCCTCTACGACACTTTCGGCTTCCCCCTGCGCCTCACGGAGGAGATCGCGCAGGAGCACGGATTCGCCCTCGACATGCTGGGCTTTGAGCAGGCCATGGAGGAGCAGCGCACACGCTCCAGAGCGGCAGGCGGCGAGAAGGAAGTCTTCCTCACATCGGGCGGCACGGCACTGACCCTGGACGCGCAGACTCGATTTCTCGGCTACAGTCAGACGAATGCGGAGGCCACGATCGTCGCGCTGTTGAGCGCAGGCGAGCAGGTAGCGTTCGCTCGCGCAGGCGAGACTGTCACCGTCATCCTCGACCAGACGCCGTTCTACGCCGAGTCGGGCGGGCAGGTAGGTGACACTGGCCTCCTCACCGCGCCGGGCGGAAGCACCTTCTGCGCCCTAAAGATCGAGATTAGCGACACGAAAAAGACCGGTGGCCTTCACTGCCACACCGGAAAAGTGCTGGAGGGCGAGGCGACAGTCGGGCAGGCTGTGACCGCGACAGTGGACGCTGCGCGGCGACGGCACATCATGCGCAACCACACCGCGACCCACCTCCTGCAGGCCGCGCTCCGACAGACGCTGGGTGGACACGTGCATCAAAAGGGCTCGCTCGTCGCGCCGGATCGCCTGCGCTTCGACTTCACCCACACGCAGCCGATGACGGCGGAGGAGATACGCCGGACGGAGGATCTAGTCAACGCGCAGATCCTTGACGATGCCGACGTCCGCATCTTCACCGACATTCCGATAGCGGAGGCCCGCGCGCGTGGGGCGATGGCGCTATTCGGCGAGAAGTACGGCGACTCCGTTCGGATGGTCGAAGTGCCCGGCTTCAGCCTTGAGTTGTGCGGGGGCATTCACCTGTCGCACACCTCGCAGGTCGGCCTGTTTAAAATCGTCTCGGAGGCGGGGGTGGCATCCGGGGTTCGACGCATCGAAGCGGTGACTGGAGCCGGAGCCTACGACCACATGCACCGGCGGGAGGAGACGCTAGCGCAGGTCGCGGGTCTCCTCAAGGCCAGCACTGGCGATGTCGTGACCGCGACGGAGCGCCTGCTGGCGCAGCGGCAGGACCTGGAGAAGCAGATCAAGCTGCTTCGGGCGGGGGGAGCGGCGCAGACGGCAGAGTTGTCGGCGCAGGATTTCAACGGCGTTCCGGTGGTCGTGCATATGCTCGAAGGAGCTGACCCGGAAACGCTCGCTAATCTCGCCGACAGCACGGCGCAACGGCTGGGCTCAGCCGTGATCGTGCTCGGTACGGTGAATGCAGGCAAAGTCTCGCTCGCCGCGAAAGTGACTCCAGATCTGATTGCGCAAGGTATCCACGCAGGAAATCTTGTGCGAGAGACGGCAAAGATAACAGGCGGCGGAGGAGGCGGGCGTCCTGATTTCGCGCAGGCAGGCGGGCGCGATCCCGGCAGGCTGGCGGAAGCGCTCGCCGCCGTTCCAAGCCTCATAGCCGCGCAGCGCAGTGCGGCGAAGTAGAGCACAACCGCCAATGGGAATTGAGCGGGGAGACAAGTCTTTTGTCGCCTTGATCTGCATTCTGTTGCTTCTCGCAATCCTTGCTCTGCCCTCTGATGCGCAGCAGCGGCCGCGCATCGTGATGGTTCTGTGCAACGGTCTGACCATGGACGATCTGCAGAGCGCAGACTGCCCGACAATGATGGCGCTTGCGCGGCAGGGATCCATCGGCGTCATGAACGACGTGGTGGCCGGGCCGAAGTCATTCCTCTCCTCTACGCTGACGCTGGGCTCAGGGCAGCAGGCGCAGGGTGAGCCTACCGATGCGCTCGCGATGGACGATGGAGAAGCAGTTCCGGGTGAGCGCGGCACGGCGCGGGCTGTCTATGAGCGCAGAATGGGCACAGTTTCGTCTGATTTGGCGATTCCCCGAAGCCCGATTTGGCACCTCGGCTGGGCAGGGCTGGAGAGACGCGGGCTGGCGACAGAGCGATTGGGCGCGGCTCTGGCAAGCGCAGTCCCTCCCGTCCGCGCAGAGCTCTATGGAAACGCCGACACGGACATTCCCGACCGGAGCGCGGCCATGCTTATTGCAGATGCGAACGGGATCGGCGCAGGCCAGGCGGGGATCCGACGTGAGCTAGCTGGCAGTCCTTTCGGTCTGGTGGACGATCCGCTGCGGCTGATGCAGGCTCTCACGGATTCGGATGCCGAGCTGATCGTGCTCCAGTTGGGAGATCTGACGAGGGCGGAGGCGGCCCGCCCGCATCTCTCTGAAGCTTCCTACCGACAGGCGCGGCACGAGGCGCTACGGCGTGCCGACCTGACGCTCGCGCTCCTCACATCGTGGGTTAGCGCGCACCCGCGCACCAATCTGCTCATGGTCTCCGCCTGCCCGCCCGACGAGCCCCGCCGCTATCCGGTCTCCTGGACGCGCCTGACGCCTGTGCTGGCCTATGGCCCGGACTTCGGCTCCGGTCTGCTGACCTCTGCTACAACGCGCACCCCCGGTCTCATCGCCATCGCGGACATCGCTCCCACTCTGCTACACCTATTTCGAATCCCTTCGCCTCGCACGATGGTCGGACGCCCGATCGCAACGACGGGAAACGAGCTGACCGGCAATGAGCGCGTGGCCCTGGCGGCCCGGAGGGAGTTCGTCTCTGCCCTGAACGAGACCGTCAAGGTCTGGGGAATGGTTCCACTGGTCAGCGTCTGCCTCACGCTGATCGTTGTCGGAATGGCGTTGCGGCGCGCGCGAGGACCACTTGCGGCCCGACGATTTGCCTGGGCGATCGTCTTCACTCAGAGCCTTCCCGCCGCAACCCTGCTGGCCCCGATCCTCATGCCGCCGACCGCGGAGGAGTATGCACTCCGCATCGCTGCCTGGATGATCGCCCTGACGATTCTCAGCTATGCAGTTGCGCGGCCGTTGCGGGTTGCTCCGCCCGTCGCCTCCGCGCTGTTGCTGACCGCGCTCCTCGCCGTGGACATTCTCCTCGGGCAGCCTCTTCAGAAGGACTCTCTGCTCTCCTCGAACGCCGTCTCAGGGCTGCGCTACTACGGCATCGGCAACGAGTATCTTGGCCCTCTCCTGGCTTCCGCATTGAGCTGCGCCTTCGCGCTGCTCGACGACCGCCGCTTCAAGTTTCCGCCGGATGCGGCGAGCCGCCGGATTCGTCTGCTGATCACACTCGGCTGGTCCGGCCTGATTGTTCTGCTCGGCTGGCCCGGCTGGGGGGCGAATGCCGGGAGCCTTGCCTGCACGGGCGCTGGATTTGGAGTGGGGCTTGCGCTGCTGCGCGGTCGGCGAGTCACGATTGGACTGACGGCGGTCTCTATCCTCATCGGCTTCACACTGGCATTCGGGTTCGGCCTGTTGGACGCCGCCCGTCCCGGTGGAGCGAGTTCGCATTTCGGCGCGGCGCTGCAGGCCTCGTCGGGCGGGCGCGGTGCAGGCTATCTGGCGGAGATCGCGGCCCGCAAAGTCGGCATGAATCTGCGCCTGCTCCTGTCGCCTCCGTTCTGGCTGCTCGCGGCTGCGTCCCTCGTTCCTCTCGCCGCCGCCAATGCCCTCATCGGGCTTCCGTTGCGCAAGGCGATGGCACGCAGGCCCTGGTCTGTGCAGGGGCTGAAGGCGACCCTCGCTGCGCTGGTCGCAGCGCTGCTCTTCAAGGACTCCGGAGTGATCACCGCGGCTGGCCTCTTCGCGGTCTCCTGCGCTTGCCCGCTCTACGCCGCCCTCGTCGAAGCGGAGGATTCCGACCTCGACGAAGCGAATGTGCCTGCATCCCCTATAGTCTAGAGGCACGGTGCCCTACCAACAGAACGAGCCCGCGCCGTTTCCAATTTCAATTAACGCAGGAGTTTTACAATGAAGAAAAATAAGATGGGTCCGCTCGGACTGAGCCTCGGCCTGCTGGCGACGGCTGGCGCGATCGCTGTTCACGCGCAGAATAACGACACCGTCGTCAAAAGCCACCAGGCGAAGAAGATGATGCCCAAGGACGCCATCCAGTGGGGTGATGACGCGGAGGGCGTCGTGCTGAACGGAAAGCCCGTCTCCAAGGGCTGGGTCTCTCTGTTCGACGGCAAAACGCTCAAGAACTGGGTCTATGAAAAGGGCTACTGGCAGGTGAAGGACGGCGCGATCGTCGGGGACAAGGGCGGCAGCACTCCGCATCACCACTACATGTTCTCCGCGAAGGACTACAGCGATTTCGAGATGCACATCGACGTCAAAATGACCGGCTACAACAGCGGCGTCTGCGCCCGCATCCATCCTGTAAGCTTCGACGACGTCCCTGGCTATCAAGTGGACATGGGCGACGGGTACTGGGGCTGCCTATGGGACGAGCATCACCGCCAGACGAAGATATTCGACTTCCCCAAGGCGGAGGCGGATAAGATCCTGCACAAAGAAGATTGGAACCACTACTATTTCCGCATGAACGGCCCGCACATTGTCATCTTCCTCAACGGCGTGAAGACGGCCGAAGGCGACGACCCGGGCGGCTTCAAAAGCGGCCCTCTCGGCTTCCAGCTCTGCCATGGCGACAACACGGTCGCTTCCTTCAAAAACATCTACGTCAAGACCAAGCACACGGTCAATGGCCCCAATGGCTCCATGATCGTCGATGCCCCACCCATGAAATCTACAGCCCCCGCTCCCGCCGATCCGCCCGTGCCCTAGCTAGTTCAGTCGGTGACCATGACCCGCTCTGCACGGATCACGACGCAGACTGCTCCGCCTGAAGGCAGATATAATATGGTCACGATCATTTTGCTGCATGTGAAATTCCGCTGGCCTCTGGAGGGTGAATGAGTGATCTGGAGTACGAGCATCTAGAGAACAAGCAGTCGCTGGCAGACAGACACGATGCGACCATCGCCATCGCTGCCTTCGCCACGGCAAGCGGCGGCACGGTTCGTTTTGGTATCTCACCGGAAGGTCGGCGTATAGGTATACAGCTAGGTCGGACATCCCTTGAGGAACTGGCGAACTATATTCGTCAGAACACCGATCCGCATCAGTTTCCTTCCATTTCCGTTGAGGAAAGTGAGAATTCAGCTGTTGTCAGCGTTCATGTTCGGGAGAGTCCCATTAAACCGGTCTGGGCGTTTGGGAAACCGTTCAAACGCGTCGGCCGCACCAACCAATCCATTTAGCGCGACGAAACTCAGCGCCTGGTCGATCAGACAACAGGGCGCACCTGGGATGGCTTGCCCTGCCTTGGACTAACTGAAGAAGATTTGGATCG
>JANXLO010000712.1 GCA_025355115.1 Chthonomonadaceae bacterium | reverse complement strand
TTCTCTTTGGCGACAAGCAGTCCACCGTGAGCGCACTGCTCGTCCCGAACTTTGCGCGGCTGCTGGAGTGGGCGAAAGGGGAGGGGCTTTCCACCGGGGACGTGCCCGGTCTGCTCGCCTCCCCCGAAGTTCAAAAACTGCTCAAGGCCGAAATCGACAAAGGCACTCGCTCCCTGGCAGACTACGAGAAGATCAAGCGTTTCCGCGTGCTGGACAAGCCCTTCGGCATCGATTCGGGAGAGCTGACGCCAACCCTCAAGGTCAAGCGCAAGTTCGTCGCGCAGAAGTATGCCGAGGCGCTGGCGAGCATGAATCGCGGTTAGCTTATGTCCAGTCGCGCAGCGGAAGGCCGTCGCTGTCTCGGAAGCTGCCGAGGACGATCATGATGACGTCCACCAGCCAGCCGATGCCGAACATTCCGCCAGTCAGCAGCCAGAGAATCCCTGTGCCGATTTTGCCCACATAGAAGCGGTGCAGGCCAAGCCCGCCAAAAAAGAAGCAGAGCACGAACGCGATCAAAATCTTGCGGTCGGACACAAAACCGTAGCTCATTTTCCCTCTCCTCCAATGCGGGCCGGCTGCCTTTTGCGAACCGAACTCTCCGCACTGGTCACTACGAGGAGGAAAAGACGGCGGTTTCGGGATTCAGTTGGGAGCATCGAGGATGGCAAGCAGTTCGGAGTTGGAGGGATTGTCGGACATGTCGCGGGAGCGGTGCGCGTAGCGGACGGAGCCGCCGCTGTCGACGATGAAAACCCCCGGCATCTGGAAGAGATCGCCCTTGGGCATTCCAACGAAATGTCCGTGAAGGGTAGCTTGTATGCCCCGTGCCACCACGTGCGGAGTGAAGAGCTCCAGCGGCCCCACACGCGAAAGCCCGAACGCAGTGAAGGCGGCCCTCTCCGGGTCGCTCAGGCAGACAAATGGGAGCCCGAGGTCACGCTCCTCGCAGAAGAGAGTCGTCGCTTTTGGCCCGGCTACGTTGATGAGGCCCAACGTGACCCCGCGCTCGCAAAATAGCCCGACGTCCTCCCTCATCTGCGCGATCAACTCCCTGCAAAAGCTGCAGCCCAGATGCCGGAGGAAGAGCAGAATCGCGGGGCCAGTCTGCCAGAGGCGCGGCAGCGGAAAGCTCTCGCCTGTCGCGGAGAGCAGCACCGAAGTTTGGGGCGCAGGATCACCGACAGCTGGACGCGGCGCTGGCGTGGATAGAAATTGAGTTTCAGCCTCCGGCAACTCTCCACCTCCCTGAAAGCAGTTGACCGCCTGCAATCATTCTCTGTCAGTAGTCGACTGGGCGCAGGTAGTAGTCGTTGATCGATGTGGAGGAGAGCATAGCCGCCGTCGGGAGATGCCGCTTCCAATGCGTCGAGTCGAGTCGGCGTTTAACCAGCTCCACCTCGGCGGCCGCAAAGCCCATCTCAATCAGCCGCCGCGCGGGGAATCCCCGGAGCAGATAGAAGAGTATTCGGTCGGCTTTGGGGTAGGAGATGCCAAAATCCCCCTCGTCGGTCTGCCCAACGATTAGGTCCGCGGAGGCTGGCTTGTTGACGATGACGTCCGGCACCCCGATGTATTTGGAGATGGCCCATACCTGAGTCTTATAGAGATCGCCGAGCGGATTGACGGGCGGGGAGTCGTCGGCATGCCAGGTGAAGTAACCGAAGAGCCGCTCCGTTTTGTTGCCGGTTCCGACAGGCAGTGTACCGAGCTTCTGGCTCTGGTCGAACAGGACGATCATGCGGACGCGGGCCATCACGTTGCCCCTTCGCCTGCCGTCGGCCTCCGGACAGATGCTCAGATAGCCGTCCGCTGCGCCGGTGATCTCGATGGTCTCCATATTGATCCCGGTCGCTTCCGCGACGAGCGCGGCATGGTCTAGGCTGTCCTGCGAGGAGGCGCTGTAGGGCATCCGAATGCCGACCACATTCTCCGGGCCAAGCGCGCGGGCGAGGAGGAAGGCGACCAGCGAGGAGTCCACTCCGCCGGACAGCCCGACTACTGCTTTTTTGAACCCTCTCCGGCGGACGATCTCATCGCGCAGAAAGGCGATCAGCCACTCCGTGAGCAGCGGCTCGTTTACGCGAAGGTTGTCGTCCGAGTCGATGCCTATCGGCTTCGCGCAGACTATGGGCAGTCGGTTCATCTCCAAAACCCCTCTCTGCTGCTTTTACATCCGTTGCGGGCTGCGGGCAATCCTGTCCAGTTCAAGCGTGATATCGCCGAGCGCGGCCTCGAGGTCCGCCAGCAGCGGAGTAGCGGCCCTTGCGGTCACCACGTCCTCCATGTCCACGGTCGCGCGAATCATGCACTCGTCCAGCGAGGATCCCTG
>JANXLO010000691.1 GCA_025355115.1 Chthonomonadaceae bacterium | reverse complement strand
GAGAGCAGCAGAAAAGAGGCCGGCCACGCGATCTGGGGAGCGTTGGCCAAGGAGGCTCGACTCACCTGGACATCGGTGGGGGCGCCAGCTGCACAGAGGGAGAATCTGAGCGTCGAGGCGCCCAGCGTCGGACGCGAACTGGTCACCCCCTATCTGCCCGCCCGTGTCGAGAGTCGGATAGTCAATTCCGGTTCCCGTGCCCGCAGCAACGTACAGGTAAATCTCACCATCGATGGCAAGCCAGCAGGGTCTAAGCGTCTCTCCATCTCCCCGAACGGCGCTACCGTCGCGGACTTCACGCCGCTGATAGCGCAGCCCGGGATTCATGTGGGCCGCATCGCGCTTTCGGAGACGGACGGACTGACGCGGGACAACTCCGCCGAGTTCGTCGTGCGCTGCCGAGAGCGAATCAAGATACTGCTTCAGGACGCGCATCCGACCGCCGACTCCTCGAAGAGCGAGTCCTTCTATCTGCTCACCGCGATGGCGCCGGGCGGTGAAGCGGGCAGTCTGGCTCCGAAGCTGCGCGAGACCGGAAGTTTCACGGGCGTGACCCTCCGTGACTACGACACCGTCATCCTGACCGGTCTCACCGGCCTCTCACCGGCGGATACCGCCGCGCTCACTGAATATGTGAAGGCGGGCGGCGGCCTCCTGCTCTTTCCCGGCCCCCTCACCGATGCAAAGCGGGTGAACTCCGAATTGGCTGCTCTGCTGCCTGCTCTCCTGGGCGCACGCAAATCGCTTCGGGACGACGAGGCGCAGACCCTCCATCCCGACACGATCCCCTTCGCGCATCCAGCGCTCGCCGTCTTTCGCGACACCACCGCGATGAACCTCGGCACTGCTCGCTTTCTCACCTACTACACACTCGACCCGGCAGCAGACGAGTCGGCGAAGGTAGTGCTCCGGTTCGGAAACGGTGACCCGGCCCTCACCGAGCGTAAAGTAGGCCTAGGCAAAGTGATTCTCGCCGCGAGCAGCGCAGGCGCGACATGGAATCAACTCCCGCTCAAACCCGTTTTCGTCCCCTATGTCTACCAACTGCTCTCCTACCTGGGCCAGGGCGCGACCGCGCATCGAAACCTTCGGCTGGACGAGAGTCTGTTCCTCTCCCTGCCCCTCGGCGACGCCAACAAGCCGGTTCGCATCACCGCGCCGGACGGCAAAGCGACTTCACAGAGCAGTGCGCTAGGCGCGCAGGGCGTCACGTTCTCCTACGGCGATACGGCACGCTCCGGCGTCTACCGGGTGGTTGTGGACGGCAGCAAAACCAGGGACGCCTTCGCAGTCGGGCTCCCCTCTGGCGAAGGCAATCTCGCCTACGCCGACCCCGCTGCGGAAGCCCGTGAAGTCGGTATTCCGACGGATCGCCTGACGATAACCACTACCCCAGCGCAGATAGAGGCCAGCGTCAGCCGCTCCCGCTACGGCACCGAGGTCTGGCGCCCGTTGCTCTGGGCAATTCTGCCTCTGCTTTTTCTTGAAAGCCTGCTCGCCCAACTCTGGGGCAGGCGCGGCTGACCGCAAAGGATGACAGCATGGGAACGATCGCCCTTACAATCTACAATCAGAATTTCGCGCTCGTCCGAGATCGACGCGAAATGGAGTTTATTGGCGGCAGGAATACAGTCGTCGTGGAGGACGTCGCGGGAGGACTGGATCGCACCTCCGTGCATTTCAAATCACTCACCGCCCCCGATACGGTCGTCGTCCGGGAGCAGAACTATCGCTACGACCTGATTCGGCCGGACACGCTCCTCGAGAAGTCGGTTGGCAAGCAGGTCACCATCAATCAGTCGCTCGCCGAGGGGAGAGTTCGGCAGATTCACGGCACTCTGTTGGCCTCCGGAGTATCGCCGAACTTCTCTGCTCAGACTTCGTATTCCGATCCTGGGATGGTGGTCAGGACAGAGGCGGGAGAGATCGTCCTGCGTCCTCAAGGAGAGATCACTCTGCACGAGATGCCGCCAGGACTCATTTCGCGCCCGCAGCTCGTCTGGCTTACCGATTGCGCACAGCCCGGAGCGCACGATGTCGAGATATCCTATATGACGGAGGGGATAACCTGGGCAGCAGACTACGTCGCGGTGATGAATGCCGACGACACCGCAATAGATCTGACCGGGTGGGTGACCCTGAACAACTACAGCGGAGCCGATTATGACAACGCTGGCATTCAGCTCGTCGCAGGAGATGTGAGGCGCCTGCCCAGCCTTCAAGACACCAACCAGCAGGCGAACTTGTTCGCTTATGGAAGCTCACTGCCAACGCCTGCCCCGCAGTTCGAGGAGGAAAAGCTGTTCGAATATCATCTCTACACTCTCGACGGCACAACGACTGTGAGGAATAATGAACAGAAGCAGATGACTCTGCTTTCGGCTACAGAAGTGCCAGCCCGCAAACGTTTTGTCTATGATGGGCGACGCGCCCTGTGGGGAATTCACTCCACGAGTTATCTTCCCAGCGAAAACTACGATACGACGGACTATCAGAAAGTCAATATATCGCTGCTCGTTGAGAATCGCCTGCCGAACCTCGGCATTCCGCTTCCGAAGGGCCGCATGCGCCTTTTCAAGGCGGACAGTCAGGGGAGGCTGCAGTTTGCAGGCGAGGACTCCCTCGACCACACTCCACGCGGTGAGACTCTGAACCTCTACGTCGGCGACGCCTTCGATCTGGTTGGGGAGCACAGGCGCTCCGATTTCAAGCGACTGGGGAAAAAGCACGTGGAGGAGCGTTTCGAGATGACCTTGCGCAATCGGAGCGAAGCACCAGTGACCATTGTCGCAGTAGAGCATCTCTGGGCGGACTGGGAGATCATCAACCGGTCGCATCCCTATGCAAAGGCGGACGCTCGGACAGCGGAGTTTACGGTGGAGGTGGCAGCAGGGACAGAAGTCAAGGTATCCTATACCGTGCGAACCAGATGGCTCTAGCGATGAGGCGGGCTGTCAAATTCAGCGTCATAGAATTGTCGCCCACGAAGGAGCGCCGATAAAGACATCGGCAGGAGAAGCTTAATGAACCGGCTCAGACTAGGCATGTGTTGCGCGGCTGTCTTGCTCCCGCTCTCGCTCATGGGGTGCGGCAGCAAGGAGTCGGGGCAGGTAGTGACGACAGAGCAGGCGACCGGAGACTCCAGTGCCGTGCGCATCGCAGCTGAAGACAGATGGACAATCTCCGGAGATATTTTCAAGCCCGAAGGCATCTCGCACGGGGCAGTTCTGCTCCTGCACCAGCGCGGCGGATCGGGAGACGACTGGCACGCCCTCTGCGTCGCGCTAAAGCAGGCAGGCTACACGGCTCTCTCGATAGACCAGCGTGGGACGGGGAGGTCTGCGCAGGGTCCAGGTCAGAGCGGAGAATACGCGCCGTGGGACACGAGCAAAGATATCTCCGCCGGGCTGTTCGCGCTGAAGGACTCTGGCCCAGCGGCATTGATCGGCGCCTCCTATGGCGCCAACAACGCTTTGATCTACGCGGCGGCGCATCCAAATCAGGTGAAGTCCGTCGTGCTCTTCTCGCCCGGCAAAAACTATCACGGCCTCGACGCCGTGGCAGCAGCCCGCAAATTCTCCGGGTCGATGCTGACATTCCACGATAAGGACGATAAGATAGCCGGGAGTGGCCCGGCGGAGATAGACGGCGCCAGCGGAGCAAAAGAACATTTTCTGAAGGTCGGCACCGGGGCAGGACACGGGACAGCTCTACTGAACACCGACGTTACGAAACAGACTGTGGAGTTCCTGACGAGGACTCTGAAGTAACAGGGAAATACTCATACAAATCCGGTCAAAATGTTGCAGTCTACTGCGGAGGGGGATTGTTTCCGGGCGCAGGTGAGTCAATCGGAGGAGGCGTATTGGTGCCGGGATCTACAGGCGCAGGCGGTGGGATTGGCCGTGCTTCCGGGCTCACCGTCACCTGCTTGGAGATCGTCAGGCCCGCGCTGTCAGTGACCGTCAGTGTGAAGACAGTCGGGGCATCCACAACAATATCCGCGCCGCCCACCAGATTGATGTCTTTGCTGTAACCGCCCGTATCTGCCGACAGGTGCGCTATCCTTCCGTAGTGCGACTTCCACCGTAAGTGCGCCTGCTCCCCAATGTATACTAGCTTCGGCTTCACGACAAAATACTCTATGTCAGCGATGCACTGATCCTTGGGGATAACGGTGATGGAAACCTTTCGCTCGACCTGCTTCTGATCTGCTCCGATGACGCGGAGAGTGTAGGTCATGCTCTGATCTGGCGTTACGTTCATGGTGCGCTGAAACGCGCTGAGTACGCTGTTGCCGGGATCTATGATCGCCTGCGTATAGTTCGCTGCTTCCCATGAAAGCCTGACAATGTCCCCGGCATGAATGCGCGACGGTTCGGCATCGAAGCTTTTTACCTTCGCTGGCTGAGGCACGGGTGCGCGCTAACTTCTACTTTTGCCTCGCGAGTGATGTCGTGCTGCCCGCGCCTGTCCCGAACCACTAGGGTGTAGATCGTTACTGGATATTCGGGCTTGACCTGTATGCTGCCGATCTTCAGATGCTGCTCACCTGGATCGTTGACCTCTTCTCCCTCCTGCACTCCGCGCTTAACATGATGGCGAATGATGATCGTCTCTGCATTATCCACATCCCAGGAGAGGGAGACTGGCTGTCCGAAGGCGGCCTTGGTAGGAGCTACCGTAAACGAGTGGATCTGCGCGGGAGGGGTCGGATGCGGGCGGAAGAAGAAATACCCTGCCACCCCGAAACTCAGCAAGAGCATAAAAATGCCCATCAGCGGCGAGATGAGCGCGTGCTTCTCGACCTGACCATGCACACTGGCGGAGACATAGGAGTCGTTAGCTGAGCGTGCAGTGATGGTGAAGCCGTACAGCCTTACCCCGCCAAGCACTGAGGAAACCTTTGGGCGCAATGCGAGGGGCACGGCGGTCGTCTGCCCAGGCTTAAGGGTGATTCTATCCACATCAAACTCATAGGCGCAGCCGTCATCAGGATCGAATGCGCCGAGATCGAGTGTCTCCTCCGCATTGCCCTGGTTCGAGACCGTGACATCGAAATCGTTGAGAGGCCGGAAAAAGGTCGCGACAGCCCGCTTAGGTTCGAGTTCCACTTCCAGGAAATTGAAGGGCTTTACTATCAGCGTGGCCTGAGCGATCCCAATCTCCCCAGTCTCCTGCGCCTGCACACGCACCAGAAACGGATAGGAGCCTGCACGACTGGCGCTGTTGCGGGGCACTTTGAACAGAATGCGCTCCGTGACCTGCATTCCAGGAGAGACATTCACGGCGGGTACCGGCATGGCGTACCATTCGACGTCGATCCCTTCCACCTCGAGGGAGAGCCGATCTACATCCTCCTGCCCGTTTGTCATGCTGACGATCAACTGGGCAGTGCTGCCCGGCTCGATCACAATATCGGCAACGGAGAGTGAGACCTGAATCTTCTGTAGGTCGGACGTAATGGAGGCCATATATTATCTCAAAACCTTTGCCAGCGCTCGATGCGTTGGCGGGGAGTGTCAAAAACGTTGTCTCGGCGCGAAGAGGAGCGCGGGTCAATTCGGTTGACGCAACCAGTGGGCGGTCGGTTCCGTTTTCTCAGGGCTATTCCGAGCGCTTGCCATGCATTCTTTGCCCGTCCGGTATACAATGTAGAACCGTCGTCAAACGAACTTTCCTTTGCTGCGTATGCCGTCATTATATTCGCAAGAGACGGTTTTGTCAATCGGGGGCCAGTTGCGGGCACTTGCCAAAACTGCTCCGCACGGACTATAATGGTGTTCCAATCTCGTGTTCTCCCCTCCCCGGAGCGGCCCTTCGGCGTCTTCTGCCAGCATGTCCTGCCTGCTTTTCAGCGCAGTAAGTTTCGCAGAATCTCGATGCCCGCTCTCTCTCGACAAGGTGGAAACTTATGTTCTGTACAGCGTGTGGAACTGGAAATGCGGAAGTCAGCAACTACTGCAAGCAGTGCGGGCACAAAATTGATCGCGTCGTCTCCCCGCGGATCAGCGAAGAGGATTTCGATCGCTCACTTCCGCCGGAGGAGCAGGCCAGCGCCCTTCTGGAGCGGGCCTATCGGCTGCGCAAGTCGGGTGATCTCGCGGCCGCTGTGCGGCTCTGCGAGGAGGCTTTGCTCCTCAACCCCGACAGCACCTCCGTGCACTCTCTGCTCGGCCAGCTTCAGGAGCAGCGCGGCGAGCACGAGGCGGCCATCCGCGAATATGAGCGCGTCCTGCAGCTCAATCCCGGCAGCATCGCCGACCGGGTAAAGCTCGACGAGCTTCGCGGCGAAGGCCTGCCCACTCCTATCCGTAGAAGAGTGCCCCCGCATATCTCCATGCCCGATCACACCGCGCGTGGCCCCAACGGTCGCCAGATGCTGGCCGTGGCTGGCACAGCGGGTCTACTTATGATTTTTGGCGGGGCTCTAGCACTGCAATTCCGGGGTCATGGCGAAAAAAACGCAGCGTCGGATTCCCTCGCGCCCGGAATCGGTCGAGTTGCCAGCCGCAGCGATGGAATCTCGATGCCGTCGTCGAACGGCGTCTCAGGCTCCTCCGCCAGCCTTCCATCCCAGGCTCCAATCAACTCAGGGGCCGCAGGGGTCTCCGCCGGGCCGGGCCTTCCGACAAACGCCACGATCTCGCCTTACGTAAGTTATCCCCCGCCCGTCGTCTATGTACAGCAGCCTCCTCGCACTGTCTATGTTCAGCCTTCCGGTGAGAGCAACACTCAGCGCGCCAACACCACACTTCCTAATCTGGACGTTCGCCCCCATAACCGACTTGCACAGGGAAATGGTGGGGATCGCATTCATCTCGATGAGGGCGCCGGAGGACATATCTCGATCAACGTCCATCCCGAGGGCACTGAGCCAGATCCAGCACCGCCCGGATCCGTTCCAGCTAAACTCGGCCCAGGCAAGTCCGGCGTCAAGCCTCCGGTCGCGGTGAACGGCGGGACAGGCACACGGCCTCCCGTCATCAATATACATCAGAACATCGAGGCCGGAGGGACTGGAGGCATCGCTCCGCCGGGCGAGCAGTCCCAGAGCCTCATCTCCTTCGCCAGCCTGAAGTTCAAGGATCATCAGTACGATGAGGCGATCAAAGCCTATCGACGATCCCTGTCCGGCGCAGGCAGCCAAACGGCCTATGTCTATCAGCAGATGGCGATCTGCTTTCAGAAGAACAACGACCGCAACAGCGCTCGCGATCATTTCAACTCCGCCATCGGCGAATACAACAAGCTAGTGCAGGCCAACCAGCAGGTCGATCTCGCGAAGGCCGGGATCAGAGTGTGCGAGAACGGGATCAAACTATGCAACGCCGAGTAAACTTCCCCCGGCTGCGGGCGCTGTCGCCTGCGCTGGCCCTTCTGATAACGCCCTGCATGCCTTCTGTGTGCTCGGCTCAGACCGTCCCCACTGCGCCGAGCGCCGCCCAGCCACAGAGTCCGGACAGCCTGCCACAGCTGCTGCTCGTCACTCGTCACGATCCGAAGGCGAAGCCCCAGGAGGAGGCGGAGCGCGCGGCCCTTCAGGATGCGATGCTTGGCATCCTGCGCAGCTCCCATCGCTATCAAGTCATCGTGTACAGCCCGACCCAACCGCTCATCGTGCGCGCCCTCAGAGAGCATCAGATCTCGGCGGTCAACACCATCGAGCCTGTCCAGCCTGAGGGAATGTGCCGCGTCGCCGCCGCCCTCGGCGCGCAGACTGTCCTCTTCCTCGCCCCGGTCATCGACAAAACCGGATTGAGAATGGAGACTGAGCTGCATCAGAACGTAGGGCCCAACAGCTGGCAGATGCTCTTTTCGGACAGAGTTGTGACGGACGCTCAGTATGGCAAACGTCGTCTCAATGTCAAGGAAATCATCGCGATGTCCGTAGATGCCATCGCGCTCCGTCTGGTGATCCCTTCGCATCTGGCAGCCGATTTGAATTTGAAAGAGCATCCCCTGCCCTCACAGACCGGCGCGCTCAAGCCTGATAAAGTCAAGGCGGACAAGAAAGGCATCGCCTCGAAAGCGGCGACGAACGCCCCGCCCGCCGTTCCGCTGGAGTCAGTCCAGCCCACCGCCCCTGTCGTCGCGGATCCGATCGCTCCGGCTACTCCGGCAGTGAAGACCGGTCGTACTGTGACGCCGAAGAAAATTGCCACGGCTCCCACGCGAAAGGCCAATCTGCCAGTAGTGAAGACAAGCAAGGCAGGCAAACGAGCTGTCCAGGCCGTTGCCGTCGCGCCCCCGGATTCCGTGGCCGAGTCGAGTACTCCTTCTCCGACCGCGCTGCACCCACTCTCCGCGGGGCCGAGCAGCCTCACCGCGACCCATCAGAACTATGAGGTGCTGGCGGATCACTACCATGACAACAAGGACCTCGCCAACACCATCACTCTGCTGCGCTATGCCGTAAACGAGCGCCCTCACGACATTCCTCTGCGCCGCAAGCTGATCGGAGCATATCAGGAGCGCAAGATGCAGGAAGCCGCGCTGGCCGAGATCATCCGAGCCATTCAGATCGCGCCTGGCGATGGCAGTCTCTATCGCGCGTACGGCGATTCTCTGATGGCTAAAGGAGATGTCCCTGGAGCGGAGAAATATTTCCGTGACGCGGTTCGAATCAACGCGGATGACATCCTCGCCCGCATCTCCCTCGGAGACGCGCTGATGCTGGAAAATCAGTATGCGGAGGCGATGGAGACCTACCAGTCGGCGCAGAAGACCGATCCGCACAGTCCTCTGCCCCACCGCAGGCTGGCAAGAGTGCTGCTGCTCCACGCCTCCGCCGACACGGCTCAATATTCGGCCAGCCTCGAGGAAGTAGCTCGCGCCAGGGAGCTGACCCCGAAAAACGATTCCAGCGGCTATCAGGAGGACTATGGGACGCTGATGCAGGTTGTCGAGTCTCGGCTGCGCGAACTCCTCGACGAGCTGATGGGCAGTTCCATAGCGTTGACGCAGGGCAAGCAGAGCGGCAACGACACCCTCCGCACACTCCAGGATATCCAATCTCGTGCAGACGCCATCTCAGCCTACCTGGATAAGCTCCCCGCTGCGGTTGGGCAGGACGCCACTCAAGTGCGCTACCAGCAAGGCGCTGCGCTGCTACTCCAGAGCGCCACTCTCTTCCGCTCCTATGTGAACAAGAAAGATGCCAACACCGAGCGCGCGATGCAGGATGCGCAGACAGAAGCCCGGCAGGAGCTAGAGATCGCACACAAACGCCTCGCCGACATCCGCGCAGCCCAGCTAACGAAGTAGTATTACGGAGGGGATCGGGCACGTCACTTCCCCGGTCCCCTCCGAGCATTTCCGTCTGCAAGCTGTTCGCTTTTTGAAGAAAGGGGTTTTCAACCCCTGGTCTCTCTTACCAGGGGAGGATTGAAGTCTCCGATCCCACCTCCCCTCGCCCCCACCCTCAAATCCGCATCTCGACCGTCGGTCCCTTTCCCACGAGCGGAATTGAGCGGAACGAAAAAACTTTCGCGAACTCCGCTCGATTCCCTTGACAACCTATCCCTAGTAGTGTTATCCTATCATAGTCTCCACATATAGACAAGAATTCTCGACGCTACCCGACATCTAGTATCTGCCGTCGAGCAGGCCGTCACATCAATGCTATATATAGTCTCGGATTTTTAGGAGAACGAGTGCAGATGCGTATCGAAAACAGGCATTCGGAGACGGAAGCGGAGATGGCGCGCAAACGATGAAGTGTCCTTTCTGCGGCATTCAGAACAGAGATCATGTGCTCGAAACCCGCACGCTCAATGACGGGGCCGAGATCAAGCGTCGGCGCGAGTGCGAGGCGTGCGGGCGCCGCTTCACGACTCTGGAGGAGATCGAAGAGCTTCAGCTTTTCGTTGTCAAGAGCGACCATAGCCGCGTGCCCTTCGACCGCGCCAAGATCGTTCGCGGGATGCAGCTTGCCTGCACCGGGCGCGACATCAGTGTGGAGACCCTGGACGAGGCAGCGCAGGACATCGAGCGGATGCTCTACAATCGCCTGGAAAAAGAGGTCTTCTCCCGAGAGATCGGCGAAATGGTCATGGACAGGCTAAAGGCCCTCGATCAGGTGGCCTACGTGCGCTTCGCCTCCGTCTACCGCCAGTTCGAGGACGCCACTCAGTTCAAGGAAATCGTCAATCTGCTGCGCCGCCGCAGCACCCGAAAGAGCTGAGTTGAACTATGTCGTCTGAAATCGTCCGCAACCTGCCGCAGCCGCTTAAGGCTCTGCTGTTCGATCTTGACGGCACGGTCGCGGACACGCATGGCCTCATTCGCGAGTGCTACGACCATGCGATCCGCACCCATATCGGGCAGCCCGCCCCGATCGAAGTCTGGCAGGAGCGAGTGGGACTTCCGCTGGACACCGTGCTATTGGCGGCATTCGCGCACTATCAGTCGGACTGCCCGCCGAACATTCTGAAGGAAGTCAAGGACTGTTACCGGGCGCACATGCGAACGCGCCGCGACGACATCTCCGCGTTTCCCGGCATACTCCCGATGCTGAATAAGCTTAGAGAGAGCGGAATCCGCATGGCGATTGTCACCACCAAGTATCGGGAGATGGCGCTGCACCATCTTGAAACTATAGGCATGGCGGAGTTTTTCGAGGCCGTGATCGCGGGCGACGACTGCACACACTGCAAGCCGCATCCTGAACCGTTTCTGAAGGCACTCGCCTCCCTGGGCCTTCCCGCTGAATCCGCCGCTATGGTCGGCGACAGTCAGTACGACATTCTCGGCGCGCATAGCGCTGGGATTTACTCGGTCGCAGCCCTGTGGGGCACCGATAGCCGCGAAGAACTTCTCGCGGCCCTACCAGATTTTATAGCGGAAGCACCGTCGGATTTAGTTGATCACTTCCGAACAAACCTCAGCACTGCGAACAGAGAGTCACTGAATTCGGAGAAGGAGCCATCGAGTTGAAAGAAGAGCAGACGAACCACCAGACGGACATCGATTCCGTCATCCATCAGGACGAGACAGAGACCCCGCCCACCAGCGTCGGGACGGCGAACGGTCATGCGGTTCTGAACGGCAGGTCCAACGGCAGAGCGAAAGTGGCGGCTAACGGGAATGGAGCGCACAAGAGCGCCCGCCCGGCAGGCGCGCCTGGCCTGAGAATGGAGCGCCG
>JANXLO010000668.1 GCA_025355115.1 Chthonomonadaceae bacterium | reverse complement strand
TCGAGGGCTGGGCAGTGTCGGAGCGGTCATGGCGCAATCCGCCGCTATTATTGTCTCCGACACTGCCCAGCCCTCGAACGCAGGCCCATTCAGCGGCGTCCTCAGCACCGTCATCGGCCTGCTCTTTCTTGGCGCAATTTTCTATGGCATCTACTGGCTCTACCAGAACGGGAAGTTGAAGGACGTTCTGGAGAAGCTCGGGATAAGCACAGCGGCGATGGCGACGGGAGCAAGCGGCCCTGCCCCCAGCCCCTTCGACAAGCCTGCCCGACAGCCGATCCAGCCCATTACGGACGGCACCGCCGATCCCTTCGGCGGCGTCGGCGCGATGGGAGGCGGCCTCGGAGCCGCGCCCGTAGTGAGCGGCCCGCGCCTCGTCGCGACGATGGGAACCTACGCGGGAACGATCTTCCCTCTGCTCAGCCCTTCCGCGGACATCGGGCGCGACGCAAGCTGCGATATTCCTTTGCCGAACGACACCAACGCCTCGCGTCGCCATGCAACGGTGCAGGCGACGAACGGCCAGGTCGCGCTCACGGACAATGGATCCTCCAACGGAACTTATGTGAACGGAGTGCGCATCGCCAGCCAGACTCCGCAGACGCTTCGCTCCGGCGATGAGGTCAACATCGGCAATACCCGCTTCCGGTTCGAGGGCTAGCGCAGCAAGGAGCCGAGGTTGAGATCACGCATTCTGCTGGGATTGATTGCCGGAGGCGCGGGGGGACTGATCGGAGGACTCGTCTCTGAAGCCCTGATTCCCTACAGCAGCTATATTCAGAAAATTGACGGAGCCTGCACGGCCGTTCAGCCGACCACCCCCTGGCCAGGTCTTGTGCTGGCTTTCGCCGTCTACGGGCTCATCGCCCTGCTGCTTGGCGGCGTGGATGGCGTTGTCGAAGGCAACCCCCGCAAGCTGGTGCGCGGCGTGCTGATCGGCCTGCTGGGAGGCGTGATTCTCGGCTCGCTCGGCAGTCAGATCGGACATATTTTCTACAAGGCCCTGGGCGGCTCGGACAGCGCGCCGACCAATCCGTCCCTCCTCTCATTCGCCACTCAGATAGTCGCTCGCGCCGTGGAATTTGCCTTCCTGGGAATTGGCCTGGGCATCGGGGCGGCTCTGGCGACGATGAGTCCGAAGAGGATCTTTCAGGGCGGGCTTGGCGGGCTCATTGGAGGCAGCATCGGCGGGCTGCTGTTCGACCTGCTCGGCAGAAGCACCGCCCCCGCCTATGCGGCGGCCGGTCAGGTCGGCTGCTACGACGCAGGCGGCCCCGGCAGAATGCTCTCCTATGTGCTGATCGGTGCGCTGACGGGCTTCTTCATTGGACTGATGCAAGAGCTGTTCAAGCAGGCGTGGGTGAAGGTTCTCGCGGGAAGGAACGAGGGCAAGGACTTCATCCTCTCCAAGCCGCTGAACTTGCTCGGGCGCGACGAGCGATGC